>CAZKPD010000023.1:0-25126 GCA_964554585.1 uncultured Rikenellaceae bacterium | reverse complement strand
TAAAATTTTACTGGCTTTTTCTCTATAAATCTGCTCCTGCTTCATAATTTGCTCCAGCAGCTCATAAATTTCCTCTAACTTTTGTTCAAATTTCCGATTCTCCGGTGAGGAGTTACTATCTGCCAACGATTTTTTATGTTGGCGGAGCAGCTGGATATAGAGCTTATTCTTATGCTGATAAAGAATAAAAATTGTAGCGGTAATTATTGTAATGATGATTAGAATAAATACTACTGTTTGGAATTTTCGTGTTTGTTGAGCAAGGATTCTGTGCCCTTGCTCAATCTCTTTCTCCTGCTTTTCGGCTTCATACCGGATTCTTAGCTCATTAATCGACCTCTCACGCTCTAAACTAAAAATACTGTCAGATTCCTCATGGAATCTTTTGTAGTATTCAAGTGCTTTTTCAGGATGTCCGGTTTTTTGGTAGCCTAAGGATAGGTTTTGAAAAAAACGATACCTGAAAACCGTATTCTGCTTTTGCCATGCTATTTGTAGCCCTTTAGTAAGAATATCAATGGCATTGGGTAGATCATCTTTCTTAAGTAAATACTCGCCGTAAGAAAGGTATGCATAGGTGGTACTGGTAGATGGTGCTGAGCCACCTATTCTTATTGATTGCAAATAATAGGGTTCAGCCATTTTGTCGTATCCATTGGCAATTAGGATATTAGCGTACATGGTATAAAACCCTACCGGATCATAGGATTCATCATTTAGCAAGCGAGCTTGGTCAATATAGTCCAGTGCAGTTTTATATTCGCCCATTAAATAGAACATGGTTGCCGAAATATACGATCCGCAAAATGTGATATGAGCATTATTATTGTTTCTGCCATATTGGTATAGCTGAAGGGCATATGCCAGTCCGGCCGGATCATTCCGTAAGAAATAGGTCATCACAAGGTTACATCCGAATGTGGTGTATTGTCGGATATCATTGTATTTTTCTGCTTTTTCAAATCCCTTAAAAAAATAGTCAATGGCTTTATGGTAGTTCATCTCTACGTTGACATAGTAAACCCCATAGCTATTGTAAATGGTGTAAAAACTCTGTCGATAGTATTTATTCGCTTCTTGTTCAGTGGCTTTATTAAGAAGGTCTGTGCTTAGGTTTAGGTAATGCAGCGCCATATCAATATTATCAATGGCTACAAAGCATTGGGCCATATTTGCAAAGTTGATCAGAAGAGTTATATCGTCAGCCTTCGACTCCCATTTTTTTAGCCATTCTTGGCCAAAGTCGATTGCTGCTTGGAACTCTCCGGAAGAAATAAAAAGGGCATATAAATAGGATAAGGCTTCTTTGTCAAAAGGGTTGCTTTGCAGTGAATTTAGGTGAGATTCCTGAGCAGGTGAAATGGTATTGCTCTCATCTATATTACCGTAACATTGATTGGTGAAAGCAAGCGTAATGCTATACAGTAGTACGATGCCAATTGTCAGAAAGTGTAAATGCCTATTTCTCATTTGAGAATACTCTTTTATAAATCCCTACTCCAATGGTCAAAGATAGCAGAAAAGTAATAAATTTCTTAAATAGCCGTTCTATGATACCTTTGCTAAACCCGAAAAACTTTAATAAAATTGTACCGTCTTTAAAGCCGCATACATAGTGAATCTATATTTCTTTGAGTTAACTCATTACGAGTTTTACGCATTCTTAACCCTAGGCATTCTACTGCTTATTCAGCTCTACTACTACCTTTTTGTGTATGGTAGGGTTTCATTTTGTAAATCTTCATTAGCCACAAAAAACTCTTCCAAACAGTATGATCCCGTTTCCGTGGTTATCTGTGCACGAAATGAGGAGGAGAATTTGGCCCTTTACCTGCCTTCGGTGCTTGAGCAGGATTATCCCGATTATGAGGTGGTGGTGGTAAACGATTGCTCTTCGGACGACTCAGAACTTTTGCTGCAACGCTTGGCTGCCCAGTACAAGCATTTGAGGGTAACCACCATACAGCCCGATGTAAAGTTTACCCATGGTAAAAAGTTGGCGCTAACAGTTGGTATTAAGGCCGCCAGCCATAACCAGATTTTATTGACCGATGCAGATTGTAAGCCGGAAAGCAAGGATTGGATAAAGTGCATGGCTGAAAATTTTAGCCACAAGCATAGCATCATTTTGGGGTATGGAGGCTACTTCCATGCTAAGGGTCTTTTAAACAAGTTAGTTCGGATTGATACACTGTATGTTGCAATGCAATATTTGGGTTTTTCGTTAGCAAAAAGGCCCTATATGGGGGTGGGTCGAAATTTGGCCTACACCAAAGAGCTCTATATGAATAATAAAGGCTTTGCTTCCCATAGCCATATCCTTTCGGGCGATGATGATCTGTTTATTCAGGAGGTTGCCACTAAGCACAATACCGTTATAGAGATTAGAGCCAATGCGCATACCCGTTCTAGCGCTGCCGAAACGTTTTCGGAGTGGGTAAGGCAAAAAAGAAGGCACCTTACAACTAGCCCCCTTTACAGGAAAAGTGTTAAGTGGAGGCTTGGGTGGGAGCCCATTTCTAGAGTACTGTTTTGGGCCACCGGTATCTACCTAATCAGCACCGGATTTTATCCAATTATTGTGGCTTCAGTTTTACTATTTCGATTGCTAGTGGTACAGCTAATCTTAGGATTGGTAAAAAGGCGGTTAAACGAAAAGAAATTATTTTTCATTTCAGTTGCATACGATTTGTTTTCGCCCATGTTTTATGCTTTGTTTATGCTGATAAATAGAGTATCTTTAAAACAAAAAAAATGGAAGTAGGCTCAAACCTATCGGATAAGGGAAGGTACGATTTGCAGCTGGTTCACAAGGCGATAGCTGGAGATCAAAGCGCATATGCTGAGCTGTTGGACAGGTATAGAGATCCTATCTATTTTATGCTTCTAAAAATGGTGAACAATAAGAGCGATGCCGATGATCTGACCATTGAGGCGTTTGGCAAAGCTTTTAAGAGCATACAACAGTATACACCAAACTATGCGTTTAGCACTTGGCTTTTTAAGATAGCCACCAATAATTGCATCGATTTTATTCGCAAGAAGAGGGAAACCCATGTTTCCATTGACCAACCCTCCGAGGATGGCGAGGGAGGTCAATCGGTACCTGCATCCAATTTGCTGTCAGGGGTGCTCGATCCGGAAGAGAACCTGATAAAGGAACAGAATATTCAGCTGGTGAAAGAGCTGGTTTTGAAGCTCAAACCTCGTTATCGAAAGCTGATAGAGCTAAGGTATTTTCAGGAGTACTCCTATGTTGAGATTGCGGATGAGCTTAATATTCCGTTGGGCACCGTTAAAGCACAGCTTTTTAGAGCGCGCGAATTGCTCTACAATATTTTAGTCAATAATTCCCAAGAGTCATAGGCTATGGAAGTTGTTTTTGGGTATTTCCCCGAGCTTACGGCAGAGCAGCGCCAACAGCTAATGCGGCTCCCGCAGCTATACCAAGAGTGGAATGCAAAAATCAATGTGATTTCTCGAAAGGATGTTGAAAACCTTGCGGTTAGGCATGTGCTGCACTCCTTGGCCATAGCCAAGGTGATTTCGTTTGCCAAAAATACGAAGGTGCTGGATGTGGGAACGGGCGGAGGGTTTCCCGGAATCCCCTTGGCCATCCTCTTCCCTCAGGTATCTTTTACCCTAGTCGATTCCATTGGGAAAAAGATTTTGGTAGCCCAATCGGTGGGCGAAGAGCTTGGTTTAACCAATGTAACAACCCAAAAGGCTAGGGTGGAGGAACTGAATAAAAGGTTTGATTTTGCGGTAACGCGTGCGGTAGCCCCCGTGCCCCAGCTAATGGAATGGACAAAAAACACGATTACCCAAGGAGGGTTTAACGGTTTAGCCAATGGGGTAATTGCCCTTAAGGGTGGCGATGTGGCCCAAGAGATTAAACCCTTCGGAAAAAGGGTGGAGAAGTGGAAAATATCCAGCTTCTTTGAGGAAGAGTTCTTCGAAGAGAAGTGGGTTATCTATATTTCTCGGTAGTTTGCCACTTTTAAGTAGATGCCAAATGTTTTTTTAGGTTTTTTGTCAATTCCTTTTTCTCTTTAAAAAAACTTAGCTACATTTGTGCCCCTGAAATAAAGGGCACGGTTTATTAGCCTTTTTGGATTGACAAGCAAAAAAATAAATAATATAAAGAATTAATAGCGATGAAAAGAACATTCCAACCATCGAACCGGAAAAGAAAAAACAAACACGGGTTCCGCGAGCGCATGGCAACTGCTAATGGCCGTAGGGTGTTGGCTTCCCGCCGTGCCAAAGGGAGAAAAAAATTAACGGTATCCGATGAGCCCCGTCACAAAAGATAGGCTCGGGAACCGCTACGATATTTTGGAGCTAGTCGTGTAACGATTGGCTCTTTTTTTATTTTTACGCTTTACACTTTCTCCCTCTTTATGGCGCATTTTCGTTACTTTTGCTCCATTACGATTATTCTCAATTTGAAAAATAATGTTTGAACTGTCTGATAGCAACCTCCATGAGGTGATGGCTCAAATGGCTCCACAGGAGCAGCTCAATCCCATAATCAAAAAGATTTTTAAGGGTGAGCGTATTTCCACTTCCGATGCGTTAGTACTTTATAGCAGCGCAGAACTTGGGCTGTTGGGCGTGCTGGCCTCCCATGTGGCTAAGCGCATTAATGGCAATAGCGTACTCTTTAATCGCAATTTTCATATTGAACCCACCAATATATGCATCCACCGTTGCACTTTCTGCTCATACCGTCGGAGTGAAGGCGATGAGGGGGCTTGGCTGCTTTCCATTGACGATATTGTGAATGAGGTTAGGAGTAGGGCAAACGAGCAGGCTACCGAGGTGCATATTACCGGTGGAGTTCATCCGCATTGGGATTTGAACTACTACTGTAAAATGGTAAAAGCCATTAAGGAGGAGAATCCTAGGCTTCATATTAAAGCGTTCTCGGCGGTGGAGCTAGATTTTGCTTTCATCAAATCGGGGGTAACGCCCCAGGAGGGCATACGAAGGCTAAAAGCCTGTGGGCTCGATTCGATTCCGGGCGGTGGTGCAGAGATTGCCGATCAGGAGCTGAGAAGGAGCATTTGTGGGACCAAAACCTCTTGGGCTCGTTGGCTCGAGATCCATGAAGCGGCGCATAAGCAGGGGTTAACCTCAAATGCAACCATGCTTTACGGCCATGCCGAAACCTATGCGCATCGGGTTGAGCATATGAATGATCTGAGGGACCTACAGGATAAAACTGGAGGGTTTAACTGTTTTATCCCGCTTAAGTTTAAGGCTAAGGATAATGAGATGAGCAGCATGGGTGAAGTTTCTACTGTGGAGGATATGCGAAATTTTGCCGTGGCTCGTATTTTTTTGGATAACATCTCACACCTAAAGGCCTATTGGCCTATGCTTGGCAAATCGGCTGCTAAGCTGGCGCTTAGCTTTGGAGCCGACGACCTGGATGGAACCATTGATAATTCCACACGAATTTATAGCATGGCCGGTGCCGAAGACCAGTCTCCCGCTATGAGCGTAGATGAGGTTTGTGGAATCATTCGTTCCCTAGGGAAAACGCCCATAGAGCGAGATTCGCTCTATAATCATATTAAAACCTATTGATTGGTTCTGTTTACTTTCGTTCACTTAGAACCATAATTTCAGGCTCAACGCATTCTGTATGCCATTTAATTGTATTTTTGTTCTTTGGTTCAGCATTAGCAGCCTACACACTAACACGCATTTACTATGTTTAAGCAAAAGCTAAAAGATTTTCTTAAAAAATTCTTTCTGCACCCGTTGGTAAAAACACCTCTGTTGGCCATTGGAATTTTGGGTTTATCAGCCTTTCTATTCTTTACTTTTCTGCGCATATTTACCGGACATGGCTCTTATGTGGCTGTTCCCGAGTTCTCTTCACTTACTATACAACAAGCAAAAGAGTTGGCAAACTCCAAACGGTTAAGATTGGAGATAACCGACTCTGTCTATATTGTAACCCGTAAACCGGGAACCATTGTAGATCAGAATCCAAAGTCCGATACCAGGGTTAAACCCAACCGTAAGATATTTGTAACCTCCAATGCCATTAACCCAATCCTTGAAGAAATGCCCAATGTGGTGGGGCTTACTCTTAGGCAGGCCAAATCGGTACTACAGCTGCAGGGTTTTAAGCTAGGACGCCTCACCTTTGTTGCAGACATTGCGGTAAATAATGTGTTGGAGCAGCAGTATGCTAAAGAGAATATTGAGCCTGGAGAGAAAATTCCAAGAGGTTCTGAAATAACCTTGGTGCTTGGGAAGGGGTTATATAACGAAACAACGATTTTACCCCGGGTAATTGGTATGACTTTAAGCGAAGCACGCAATCTTTTGCACGAAGCTTCGTTAAATTTAGGAAGGTTTACTTTTGACGATACCGTTCTTGACCATTCCGACTCATTGGCAGCTAGGGTGTATAGCCAATATCCCAATCCGGCTACCATGGTTAATATCGGGTATGGAGCCATTGTCGATTTGTGGTTAACTCTTAATGAGTCAAGAATTCCCGTTGACATTGAACCGAAAAAGGAGTAGAGCAACCAGTAATTCTGGTGGATTAATAAAACTGTTAAGGGCTTGTTTAGGATGAGAACACTTTTTAGAGCGCTATTTTTTCTGATACTATTGTTGCCCATCACCCCCCTTTGTGCCCAACAGGCACAGGAGGTTTTGGTAGGGCTTCACTCTATGCCCTTAGATAATCACGCCGAAAAAAATGGGGCGAAAATAACCCTTGAACTTCCTTTTTTTGATGATTTTGCCAGGGGACAATCCTTTCCAACATCTGACTTTTGGAATGGTGCTGGAGTTTTCGTGAATACTATGTATGGTATCAATCCACCCTCAATAGGTGTTGCAACTTTTGATGCGTATAACCACAACGGAAACCTTTATCCCGCTGCCTCGGCTTTGCCGTTTTCTGCCGATACCCTAACTTCACATCCCATTAACCTAAATTTTCCGCTGGATACCACCATCTACCTTAGCTTTGTATTTCAACCCCAAGGCTTGGGCTTTCAGCCTAGCATACGGGATTCTCTGATCTTGGAGTTTTATGATTCACAGGAAGACCAATGGGTTGGGGCATGGGCTGCTTGGGTGGATATGGAGAACCAAACCCTTAGACATGTCAACAGGTTAAGCGCACAGGCGGTTAAAGTAATCCAGTCCGATAGCCTGCACAGGACGTTCCATAGGGTTCATTTCCCTATTCTTGGCGAACAGTACCTAAATGAGGGTTTCCGTTTCCGTTTTCGGAACTATGCCTCACTTCAGCAAAACACAAGTGTCCCCGGTCTCATTGCTAACTGCGACCATTGGCATATCGATCAGGTATATATCGATAGGCATAGGGCATACTACGACACGCTACTTTACGATATTACTTTTGCTAGGCCGCTGGGAAGTGTGCTTAAGAATTACGAATCGGTGCCTTGGACGCATTTCAATACCGATGCACGCGCCAATGAGCTTACCAATCCGATGCAGTTTAAAATACTCTACAGAAATCTTAATCAAGATGAGAGCCCCGACGGAAGGCAGGTAACCCGGAGGTTTAGCATTTATAACCATTCCAATGACGATGAGTACAACTTCTCGGCAGCCGCCGAAAATATTCCATCCCTAAGCGATTTTTCGTTTACTCGTGAGTATGTGTACGATTTTCAGTCGGCATGGGCCGATTCTGCACGGTACACCTTTACCGCATATCTGGTAACCGAAGATCCCTATCCGTTCTGTTGGAATGATACGGTAAGCTATTCACAGGAGTTCAAGAATTTTTATGCTCTTGATGATGGCTCGGCCGAAGGGGGGTACGGTATTTTTGGCGAAGGTGCCCAAGCAGCCCAAGTGGCCGTTAAATTTACGAGCTACAAAGAGGATAAGCTGGTGGGATTATACATGTATTTCAATAGGACCAAGGGCGATGCAAACCAGAAATATTTTAAGCTGGCTGTTTGGGATGACAACAACGGGAAACCCGGAAAATTGGTTTACCAACAGCTTGGGCTCCGCCCACTTTTTGCCGATAGCCTTAACCGATTTGTACTGTACAAAATAAATGAAGAGCTGATTCTGCCCAAAGGAATTTTTTACATAGGATGGATTCAAACCACTGCCGAAATGCTTAACGTGGGATTTGATAAGAATAGAAACAACAGCAATAAGATTTTTTATAATATTGGGGGACAGTGGTCCAATACTGCGTATAACGGCTCCCTAATGCTTAGGCCCGCTTTTGGAAAGCTTACCGAATCGCCTACACACTCTAATCCGATACAAGACCAAAAACCCATTGCCATTTACCCCAATCCGGCCACTAACCAGCTGTGGGTGCAGCTGCCCGATTCCTATGACCAAGGATTTGTACAAATATTCAACCTTGTCGGACAGCAGCTGATGGCTACCCCAATAGAGCAAGGGAATCCTTTGAACATTTCCATGCTAAGCAGTGGAACTTATATCGTTAGGGTAACGAGTAATGGCGAGTTTTTGGGAACCAAAAAACTGGTGGTAACCCAATGGTAAGCAACGACCTTTTTTATTTGGATGATGAGCTGGATGAGGACCAGGATGAGCAGGAGCTCTTTGAGCATTTTCGGATAGATGTGGATCAGGGGCAGAACCTGCTCCGTATGGATCGGTTTATTCTGGCAAAAATTCCCAACGTGAGCCGAAGCCGCATTCAGGCTGCCGCCGATGCAGGGAATATCATAGTAAACGGCAAACCTACCAAATCTTCCTATCGGGTAAAACCCGGCGATAGCATCTCCATAATGATGCCGCATCCGCCCCTTAAAATAGAGATTATCCCTCAGGAGATTCCCATAAATATTGTTTTCGAAGATGATACTCTGCTGGTGGTCAATAAAGATCCGGGTATGGTTGTACACCCGGGGCATGGCAACTATTCGGGTACGCTGGTAAATGCGCTGATGTACCATTTGCGCAATGTACCGCTATTTAGCTCGGGCGAAATACGTCCCGGAGTGGTTCATCGGATAGATAAGAATACCTCGGGATTGGTGGTAATTGCCAAAACCGAGCGTGCCATGAACCATTTGTCTCGGCAATTTTTTGAGCGTACCGCTCAACGCGCCTATATGGCTTTGGTTTGGGGCGATATGAAAGAGGATGAAGGAACCATTGATGCTCATATTGGCCGTGGCCCCAGCGATAGGATGAAAATGTTTGTTTTTCCTAATGGAGAATCGGGGCGAAATGCCATTACCCACTGGCGGGTGGTGGAGCGATTGGGCTATGTTACCCTGGTGGAATGCCACCTAGAAACAGGACGTACCCACCAGATTAGGGTACACCTCAACTATATTCGCCATCCCATTTTTAATGATGATCGATATGGTGGCGACCTGATAATGAAGGGCCCCATATTCACCAAGTATAAGCAATTTGTAGAACACACTTTTTCTGTTTGCCCCAGGCATGCTTTGCATGCCAAATCCCTAGGATTTACGCATCCACAAACGGGAGAGAAAATGTTTTTTGAATCAGACCTACCCGACGATATGCAACAAGTGATTGCACTTTGGCGTGATAAGTACAACTCTCAAGAGCCAATGTAATTCTGTGTCTGTGGGCATAAAAAATATTCTGTTACAAGGCTTTTTAACCCATCACTTTTCTTGCTACTTTTGAGCTAAATTTTAAAATATCCGGAAATGAGTCAAAAAATCAACGTAGCCATTATGGCGGGAGGCAATTCGTCGGAGGCCGGCATTTCGCTTAGGGGTGCAACACAGGTAGCCAAATGGCTTGATGCTGATAGGTACAATGCATACACCATCTTGCTTTCGGGTCGTCAAATGGTGCTCAAACACCCGCAGCATGGCGATGTGCCCATATCGTGGGATACGTTTAGTGCCACCATTGATGGTGAGAACATACCGTTTCAGTGCGCACTTGTCCTCATTCACGGTACTCCCGGTGAGAACGGGTTACTGCAGGGATATTTTGAGATGATGGGAATTCCCTATACCACAGGGGATGTTCTAAATTCGTCATTAACATTTAACAAGGGCGTAGCTAAGCGGATGCTTCAGGGAATTAATACCCATTTAGCCAAAGATATTGTAGTACGCAAAGGGCAACAGGTTAACCCTAAGGATGTGGTAGCTAGTTTGGGTTTACCGCTGTTCGTAAAACCCAATCAGAGCGGGAGCAGCTATGGCATCACAAAAGTAAAAGTTGAGGAGGATATACCATCAGCCGTTGAGAACGCTTTTACAGAGGATAGAGAGGTTATGCTTGAGGGGTTTATCCCGGGAATGGAGTTAACCTGCGGGGTGATTAAAACTCGGAATAAAACGCTGATACTTCCCGTAACTGAAATAGTGCCTAAGAACGAGTTTTTTGATTACGGAGCAAAGTACGAGAATGAGGTTGAAGAGATAACCCCTGCCCGTATACCCGACGAGCTAGCCGACCATATCCAATCGGTTTCATCGGAAATTTACGATAGGCTAAACTGTAGGGGAATAGTACGGATGGATTATATCTACGGCAATAAAAAGTTATACTTCCTCGAAGTGAATACGGTTCCCGGAATGAGCGAGGCCAGTATAATACCCCAACAGGTGGCGGCCATGGGACTTGCAATGAAGGATGTGTTTACCATGGTTATTCAGGATGCTATGGAGCGAGCATAATAGGCTAATTTACAGTAATAAGATTTGAGACGTTGGATAGAAAATAACGGTGATCTATTTCGTATCGCATATTTTACATTCGGTGCGTTGGTTTTGTTGAGAGCGTTTGAGACCTACCTACTTTCTTCCACTCTAACCCTTAACTTCTCCATTCTTCCCTATCAGTTCTTAGGCTTAGCTTTTGATTTGAGATTAGTCTTTTTCCTGTTACTTATCGCTCTGCTTGTTAGCGTCACAACAACCCAAAAAACAGGGAGAATAGTGCTCATTTCCATATCCATACTGGTTATTGTGAGCGAATTCTCCTTAGTGGTTTTTTACTCACAAAGAGGAGCACCACTTGATCATGAGCTGTTTCGTAGGAACATAAATGAGCTGGTTTTTGTGGCTAAAACCGGTAATATCCCATTTTTTCAAATCGCATTCCTTTTACTTACTATTGTCGTCTTTTTGATAGCCCTATTCCGGGTGAGAATAAAACGTTTTTCATTTTTACTTGTGGGGATGGTTCTATCCCTCAGCACATTCTTTGTCAGTTTTAAGGATTTGCAAAAAGGATACCTCTCACAGAATAAGTTTGTCTACTTTGTTTCCAAGGTGTTCGGTAATATAGTTTTCTCCGAAACGGATGATATGCCTGCCGATGAACTTCCCATTGAGTATGTGAATAAGTTTTACTATCCCGCATACCTTGGGTCAATGGATAGGCAATTTCCTTTTCTCAGAGAGCACGATTCTACTAGTAATTTGTATCCTTTTTTTGAGCTAAAAAGTGAACTGCCCAACATAGTGGTAATTGTGGTCGAAAGCCTTTGCAGAGCATCAAGCGGGGAGGGTGCTTACATGGGAAGTTTTACGCCGTTTCTCGACTCGCTGGCCAACCACAGCCTCTATTGGGAGAACTGCCTCTCCAGCTCGGAGTGTACATTTAATGTATTGCCCAGCCTGATGGGATCATTGCCCTATGGGGCTCATGGTTTGCTCTACAATATGGATTTTCCCAATCACCTAACATTGTATACCTACTTACAGGAACTGGGTTACGAAACCCCTTGCTACTATGGTGCTGATGGGGAGTATGATAATACCCGAGCATTTTTTGAGAATCAAAATGTGAGCTATTTATGGGGGAGTATCCTTCCGAATGAGTACGAAAAAATGTCAATTAAGGGTGGAGGTTGGACCTGGGGATATCCAGATGAGGCTATTTTGGATTATGGGGTTAAACAGGAGAAAAATTTTAGAGGAAAGAAAACCCTAACCACCTACATTACCATATCAACCCATCCACCTTTTGGTTTTGCAAACCAAGATGAGTACACGCAAAAAGCAACGGAGCGGTTAATGAGTTCCAACTTACCCGAAGATTTTAAGAAAGCCTATACGCCCAACCTTGAGCTGCTGGGCAGCTTTCTTTATTTAGATGATTGCTTAAAGAATTTTTTTGGGAGGATGAGTGAGGACGAGAGTTTTAGTAATACCATTTTTATCATTACTGGCGACCATCATCAGTACTCATCTCAAAAGTATAGGCTCGATGGTTACCATGTCCCACTTTTAATCTATTCTCCTCTACTCAAAAAATCGCAAAAGTTTAAATCGGTAGTGAACCATGGAAACCTAACCCCTTCAATCATCAACCTGTTGAATAAGGGCTACCTTAGCCCTTTTGCTACTAGGGTAAACACCTTTGTGAATGGGGATATTGACACAACCAGCGAATTTTCATCTAATCAAAACTTTTTGATGATGGGGTGCAATAAGGAGTTCTCTTATTTTCTAAAACAGGATACCCTTTTGACCTTTTCGAAAGTTTTTAAAGTGCACGCCATGGATTCGTTGGAGGAGATTACTGCTAAGGTAGACAGACAAAGGTTCTCTGATATTTTCAGAACGCTCACCCAACTGCATAGTACGGTTGTTACCTCCAATCAGATTATACCAAAGGAGTATATGACGTATCATGATGAGATAGATTTAAGTTATAGCCCAACGGTTAGGAATACCCGAATGACTATAACCCATGAAAATCTTTATCAAAACCTAGTAAGAATACCCATTGGGAGAGATTATAGTAAGGTGAAGGTTCACCTACAGGGTGAAATTTTTGTGCCTTCCCACATTCGGCTTAGCGAGCAGACCGGTCCTTTTGTAATTTTTTCGGCCACAAGCATGGCATCGCAAAGCGATTTGAAATGGGTTTCAAATCCCATATTCCAGAGCATGTTACCTAAAACTCGGAGCAAGTTTAAAAGGTTCAGCTATATAAAAACCATAGAGGTTCCCGCAACATCCGACTCACTAATTGGTAAACTATACATCCATAATCCCAAAGGGATTGACGGGATTAAGTTAAGGAAACTCAGCTGCGAGGTTTCTGTTTGGCAAAAGGATGAACGGTGATTACCGCCTCTTAATCTCTTCTCTACAATGCTATTTTGAGCTAGGCTCATTGGGATCTGTCAAAATGAGCCTTAGCGCTGTATCCTTGGTAAAGTAAGCAAAAGCCCAGTTAATAAAAATGATAAGCTTATTGCGAACGCTCAGGATAAGCATGAGGTGAAGAAACATCCAAGTAAACCAAGCTACATGCCCTTTAAAGCGAACAAATGGGAGGTCAACAACCGCTTTGTTTCGTCCAATGGTTGCCATTGAGCCCAAATCTTTATACTCATACTCAGCCAGCGATTTGCCTTGTTCCATCCTATTCAGGTTCTTGGCCAAATTCCGAGCCTGATTGATGGCCACATTGGCCACTTGGGGATGCCCGTTGGGGTATTTTGGGGTAACCATATGGGCGATATCTCCAACAGCAAAGAGGCCTTCGTGGCTGTTAACCCGGTTGTATCGGTCAACCACAATTCGTTTTCCTCGGGTAAAAAGTTGGTCTTCCAACCCATTAACCTGATTAGGGGTAACTCCTGCTGCCCAAATCACGGTTTCGGTCTTAATACTTTTTCCGGTATTAAAGCTAAGGGTTGTGCCATCGTAATCGGTAACAAAAGTTTCGGTAATTAGCCCAACACCCATTTTTTCTAAGTACTTTTTGGATGCTTTTTGAGCCTTAGGGCTCATGGTGTTTAGCGTGTTTTTTGTTCCCTCAACCAGGTAAATGTTCAGCTTGTTAAAATCTAAACGGGGATAATCTCTCGGGAGGATATTCTTTTTAATCTCGGCAAAAGCACCGGCCAGCTCAACTCCGGTGGGGCCACCTCCCACAATAACCAGGTTAAGTAATCCCTCCACATCTCCTTTATTGCCTGCCGAAGCAATGCGCTCGAAGGTTCTGAGAATGTGATTCCTGATTTTTATGGCATCGTAGGTGGTCTTTAGGGTAAAGGCATGCTCACCAATATGCTGATTGCCAAAAAAGTTGGTTTTACAACCCATGGCAATTACCAGATAATCGTACTCAAAGTCTCCAATGGTAGTGCTTATCCTTTTCTCATTAGGAAAAACCTGGGTTAGACTAGCCATTCGGATTAGCACATTCTTCTGCTTTTTCATCACATGACGCAGAGGGAAAGAGATGCTGGATGGTTCTATTTGAGAGGTAGCTACCTGATAGAAGAGTGGTTGGAATTGGTGATGGTTTAGCTTGTCAATAAGCAGTACATCAAAGCGCTTTTTGTCTAGGTGAAGTGCAAGCTGGATGCCGCCAAAACCGCCACCCACAACGATTACTTTTTTCTTGTTACCCATTTTTTAAAAAGTACGGTTAAGATTGTATATACTGAAGTTTTACTGTCCCATTAACACCGCTTTGAGGATAATGGCATGGTTAATAGTTGGGCTTTTTGCGGCATATAGGAGCGTTACGGGCTCAGATTTTGCAATTTCGCGCAACCTGTTCAGCTCATCCTCTTTAGCTTTTAGTTCTTCCCTATAGCGCAAATTGAATTCTTGGAACCGCTCCTCCTTGTGGTCAAACCACTTTCGTAGTTCCGGGGTGGGAGTTATCTCCTTATTCCACTCGTCCAGCTCGGCTTTATCTTTGGATACACCTCGTGGCCACAGCCTATCCACTAGTATACGATAGCCATCATTTTCTCCGGGTTTATCGTAAATTCTTTTAATGCTAAAGTTCATCATGGCATTAAGTATTTAATCCATTTCGTCAAGGGCAATAAGGGAATGAGCGTATGCGCCTCCGGCGCGCATCTCGGCAGCAACCCAAATAGCTTCCATAATCTCTTGGCGGGTAGCCCCTTTGCGCAATGCTGCTTTGGTATGCGATTTAATGCAGTAAGGGCATTGGGTTACATGGGCCACCGCAATGGCAATAAGCTGTTTGGTTTTTTCGGGTAGTGCACCATCGCTAAAAACTGTTTTGCTAAAATTATTCCAAGCGTCTATAATTTCCGGAGCCAACTCTTTACGCTTATCGGCCAATTCTTTAGTGGCTTGGGGGAAAATATTTTTTTGATCCATGGTTTTTGTTTTTAAGGGTTTAGTCATGGCATGTATTTATGGGTTGTAGCTTCCCGGAACGGTTTTAAATGCAATGGAAAGCCTGTTCCACCCATTTATGGCCACAATGGCCATGGTTAGGGTAATGAGCTCCTTCTCGCTAAAATGCTCAAGCATTTCTTGGTAAAGCGAATCGGGAATTTCATTTTCCGAGATAAGGGTTAGCGCTTCGGTCCACGCAAGTGCAGCACGCTCACGGAGTGTGTAGAATGGCGTTTCGCGCCATGCATTGAGCGCATAGAGCCGCTGCTCGGTTTCTCCGGCTTTTCGGGCATCCTTCGTATGCATGTCTAGGCAGTATGCGCACCCATTTATTTGCGATGCCCTAGTTTTCACCAGTTCGTAGAGCTGTCGTTCCAAATCTGAGGTTGCCACAAACTTCTCCAGCTCAAGCATACCCTTAATGGCCTCGGGCATTACGTTGGAATAGTTTAAACGTGCTGTCATGATACAAGGAGTTTTTTTGGTCCCATTAATTGTTTGAAAGAAAAAGGGCAGTGCTAATTTATGCACTACCCCTTATGGTTTGAGTGTGGCTATACCACAAGTTTTGCATCCAGAGTAATTTTAGCTGTTCCTCCGGCATATAATCTGGAAACAGGGCATTTCTCTTTGGCTATTTTAGCCAGCTCTTGCAGTTTGTTTTCGGCAAGGCCATTGCATTTTACCTTACACTCAAGGGCAATAAGGCTGATATGGGGGCCGGAATCGTCTTTGCCAATGGTTACTTTAGCCGTTGTGTCAATGCTGTCTGGTGTAAGGCCTTCTTCGGTTAAGAGCAACGATAGGTACATAGAGTAGCAGCCCGCATGAGCCGCACCCACTAATTCCTCGGGATTAGTATCAGTTCCATTTTCAAAACGTGAGGCAAAAGAGTAGTTTCCTTCATAGCCGGAAAATTTCATGGAACCTTTACCATTATTGATCTTACCTTTCCATTGTGCGTGTGCATTTGATGTTTTCATGATGTTGAATCTTAATAGTTAATTGCTGAAAGTTAGTTTAGCGCCAAATTATTCAAACTTTATTACACCTGCCGGGCACTCATCGGCGGCCTCTTTGATGCTCTCCTCATGCTCACTGTAGTTAACCCCTTCAATAACAATTGCAACATCTTCTACCTTGAACACTTTGGGGCTAATCTCTTCGCACAGTCCGCAAGAGATGCATCCATCTTCAATCCAAACTTTATTTATTGCCATAGCTTAAAAGTTTTAAGTAACAGAAAACCGGGTTAGAATCTTTGAAAGTATAACACTTGAACAATGCTTAAGTTTTACCATTTCTAAAAGATTTGTGAAAACTTCATTTTATGGCATCCTTTTTAAAAAATTAAAAGAGATATATTTGCACCACTAGTAGCCAATGGGCAGCACATAGCAGAGAAAAAGGCAAAGTATGCTTACAGCAGTTATTATTGACGATGAGAATAATGCCAGAGAGCTCTTGGCAGGTTTGCTTAGGCTTTACTGTCCAGATATTACCATTGTGGGAGAGGCCGATGGCGTGGTGTCCGGCATTGAAACCATAAACAGGTTGGAGCCCGACGTGGTTTTTTTGGATATTCAAATGCCCGATGGGACCGGCTTCGATTTGCTAAAGCAATTTGCATCCATCAACTTTAAATACGTATTTGTTACCGCCTATCAGGAGTTTGCCATTCGGGCCTTTAAGTTTAGCGCCATTGATTACATCCTGAAACCTATTGACCCCTCTGATCTTATTGTGGCTGTGGATAAACTTCAGCATTCGCTTTTGGCTGAGGAGACCAATAAGAAGTTTGTAGCCTTTATCGACAACATCCAATGGCATGAGGAGGACCCGCAAAAGATTGTGCTCCGCACAACTGATAGTGTTATAGTGGCAGAGAAAGATTCCATTGTGCGGTGCGAGTCGGAAAATAACTATACCCTTTTCAATTTCACTGATCGACCCAATGTACTGGTATCCAAAACGCTTAAAGAGTACGAAGAGCTGCTTACACCCTCCGGCTTTTTTAGGGTGCACCAGTCACACTTGGTAAACATGAAGTTTGTGGTGAGCTATAAACGATATCCCGAAAGCTATGTGACGCTCACCAATGGAGAGCAT
This sequence comes from uncultured Rikenellaceae bacterium, assembly GCA_964554585.1. Taxonomy (GTDB): domain Bacteria; phylum Bacteroidota; class Bacteroidia; order Bacteroidales; family Tenuifilaceae; genus Perlabentimonas. Next base: position 7,883 of record CAZKPD010000023.1, on the reverse strand, counting down.
ATTCCGGTTTCAGTTCGCAAAAGGGATTTAGTGATCAAGTTACTCAAGCAGCGCCCAAGCATGTAGCAGTATTATGATGTGTTGCTTAACATGAAAGCTAATGGCGCAAAGCAGTTTGAAATTTCAAAAAGTTAATTTAAGATTGCAGACGTTTAACTCAAACGTGAATTTTATTGAGGTTTTGTTGACAATCATTTTACTAATACCAAATATTTTTAAGCTATGAAGACGTCAAAGGATTATATTGCTCGTGAATTGAAGTATGGAGCTCATAACTACGAACCGCTTCCTGTAGTTCTTGAAAGAGGAGAAGGCATTTATGTGTGGGATGTGGAAGGTAAAAAGTATTTCGACTTTCTTTCGGCATACTCTGCAGTAAACCAAGGACATTGCCATCCAAGGATTGTTGAAGCCATGGTAGAGCAAGCAAAAAAGTTAACCCTAACTTCTAGGGCTTTTTACAATAACGTATTGGGTGAGTACGAAGAGTACATCACTAAGCTGTTTGGGTTCGACAAGGTTCTACCTATGAATACCGGTGCCGAGGCTGTTGAAACCGCTATTAAGCTGAGCCGTAAGTGGGGATACCAAAAAAAGGGTGTAAAAGATAATGAGGCTAAAGTAATTGTTTGCGAAAGCAATTTCCACGGTCGTACCACCACCATCGTTTCGTTTAGTACCGATCCGGTTGCAAAAGCTCAGTATGGCCCTTACACTCCCGGTTTTGTTGTTATCCCTTACAATGATATTCCCGCTCTAGAAAAAGCGCTGGAAGATAAGAATGTGGTTAGCTTCCTAGTTGAGCCCATTCAAGGTGAGGCCGGTGTGTTTGTTCCCGATGACGGTTACCTGAAAAAAGCATCGGAGCTGTGTAAAAAGAACAACGTGCTATTTGTAGCCGATGAGGTTCAAACAGGTATTGCTCGTACCGGAATGATGCTGGCTTGTGATCACGAGAATGTTCGTCCCGACATTCTAATTCTGGGTAAAGCCGTTTCTGGTGGAGTATTCCCCGTATCAGCTGTTTTGGCTAATGACGATATTATGCTTTGCATTCAACCCGGTGAGCATGGTTCTACCTTTGGAGGTAATCCAATTGCCGGTAAGGTAGCTATTGCTGCTTTAGAGGTTATTAAGGATGAGAAGCTAGCCGAAAATGCTAAGCGTTTGGGCGAGATATTCCGCCAAGAGTTTAGGAGCATTAAATCCGAGCTGATTGAAAGCGTTAGGGGTAAAGGTCTTCTCAATGCTGTGGTAATCCGCAATCAACCCGGCAAAACTGCATTGGATGTGTGCTTGGCAATGGCTGAGGCCGGTGTTTTAGCCAAACCTACCCATGGTAATATTATTCGTTTTGCTCCCCCATTGGTAATCACCGAAGCAGAATTGCGTGAGGCCATGAACCGCATTGAAGAGGTGTTTAAAAAGTTTGAATAAAACGTTTTTTGAAGAATAGAATCAAAGGCTCTACAAACTATTTGTAGAGCCTTTCTTTATTTAGGATCCCAATGATTTTATCAACATCGTTATCCGATGGCCTGCAGGTTCCGGCCATGCAAAGGCTAACCGAGCTCTCATTGGTGCCATGTGTGGCAATGGGTAGGGTTGAACCTTTAGTAAACAGGTAAGGAACAACATAAGGCCTATGGGTTGAGGCCATTATTCGGTTAAGTTTCTCCTTTCCCTCTTTACCCGATGCAATGATTTGTGCCGGAGTGAGCTCGAAATTAAGAAGCAGATGAGCCCATTTGTAAACATAGGGTCCACCATGGGCCACTTGATTAATGATATTAGCCCCCATCTGCTTTGCCATTTGGTAGTAATCATCGTTTACAAAATAAACGCTCAGGGTAAGCAGATTATGTGCCATAACCGCACCCGATGAGGGCAATACGCCATCCACCAGTTCCATTTTGCGGATTATGGTGTCGCTTGTCTCCTTATTTGAGTAGTAGAACATACCCGACTTAAAGCAGTGAAACTGCTTAATAACCTGTTGTGTATATGCATGAGCCTTTTGTAGCCAGACTTCATCAAAGGTTGCCTGGTAAAGCTTTATGTAGGCATCAATCAGGTAGGCGTAATCGTCTAAAAAGGCGTTGACACTCTTTTTCTCTTTACAATATACCCTGTAAAGAGAGGAGTTTCCAAATGCCAAATGCTCTTCGATAAAGCGTACTGTGCCAAGGGCTAGCTCCAAAAAATGCGGTTCGTGAAAAACCATGTACGCATCTACCAACCCGCTTATGGCGAGCGCATTCCATGATGCAAGCTGCTTATCATCTATTATAGGTCTAACCTTAGTGCTGCGGTAGTCATAAAGCTTTTGCTTTATGGGTTCCACCCGTTGCCCTAGGCTCTCCTCGTCAACCCTCAATACACAAGAAGCATCCTTGGCTGTAGCGGCAACTCTTAGCGCATTTCTGCCATTAACATTACCCGATGCAGTTACCCCAAAAAGCATTGCTCCCAGCTCGGCATCATCCAGTAAAATCTTATCGAACTCTGCTTTTGTGAAGGTATAAAAGTATCCCTCCACGCCTTGACTATCCGCATCAATTGCGCTATAGAAACCACCTTGGGGCGAAAGCAGCTCTCGCTCCATAAATTCGATGGTTTTATAAACCACATGTTTGTACATTGGCCTTTTAAAGGGCTTGTAAACTTGGGAGTATAGACTTATCATTAGGGCATTGTCGTACAGCATTTTCTCAAAATGGGGTACATGCCACATCTCATCTACGCTATACCTAAAAAATCCGCCACCCAAATGGTCGTATATCCCGCTCAGTGCCATTTTTTGTAGGGTATTCTCTACATGAGCCAGAACATGAGCATCGGAATATGCCCAGGCATAGCTGAATAAGAACCTCAATGATTCGGGCATGGCAAATTTTGGAGCTCCTTTTAAGCCACCATACCGTTCGTCAAAATGCCGTTGCCAATTGGATATAAGAGAGAAAAGTGTTTCCGAGTAGGTCGATTCGGATAGAGCTTTAGAAGTGATGATCTCGGTTTGGGCAATGCCCTCCATCAGCTCATCGGCAACCTGCTCAACCCGTTTGGGTTCCGAAATCCAAGTAAAATGCAAACTTTTAAGGGTGTCTAACCATGCATCAACCGGATAGTATGTGCCCCCATAAACCGGTCGGCCATCGGGCAACGCAAAGCAGTTGAGCGGCCATCCTCCCGAACGGGAGATGATTTGTATTGCATTCATGTAGATCTGATCCACATCGGGACGCTCTTCTCGGTCAACCTTTACGCAAACGTAGTGGGTATTCATAAACTCAGACACCTCCGGATTCGAAAAGGCTTCACGCTCCATCACATGGCACCAGTGGCAGCTGCTATAGCCAATACTGATAAGCATTAGCTTGTTTTCCTCTTTTGCTTTGGCAAATGCCTCTTCGCCCCAAGGGTACCAGTTGATGGGGTTGTTTGCATGCTGTAGCAGGTACGGACTGGATTCGTTAGCTAGGCGATTAGAATGTTGAGGCATTTAAAAAGAGTTAAAATGGTTGTGTTTTACTTGTACTTTAACAAAAAGGTACACCATTTGTTGAAAAGAAGTCTTCAATGCCCTAGCATTAAAAGCAAACTTTTGTACTTTTGAATTTCATGTCTCATAAAGCAAATATGTACTATAATCGATTAAAGACTGTTTTATTATGACAGCTGTAAACGTTATAACCTATTAGGTTAGAAGAGCAATGAGATCTATATATAGACAAAGTCTCTTCATGTTTTGGTTCAGTTCACCCTAAAAGTTTATATAATGAAAAACTATTTCATTTCGTTGTTCTTGTTCATGGGATTTGCGCTTAGCGCATGTGGTCAGAGTAATACTTCCTACCGAATTGAAGTTCGGCTAACCGATCTAAAAGATACCACCCTATTGCTGGGATATCACTTTGGTGATAAGAAGTTTGTGGCCGATACGGCATACCTTGATTCAAAAGGAGTAGCCGTATTTGAGGGAGATTCCCTACTACCCGGAGGGATGTATATAGTTATTTTACCCCAACGATCCTATTTTGATTTTCTGTTGACCGAAAACCAAAATTTCAACCTTACTACCTCTTCCGACAATCCGCTAAAAGATATCCATTTTACAGGATCCCCCGAGAATGAGTCGTTTGCTAACTATCAGCGTTTTATGGCTGATAAGCAGGAGCAGATGGCTAAATTACGTGAGAAGATGCAGGATGGGTCTCAAGATGAGCAAGCTGTAGCTAAAGAAATTGAAGGGCTTGATAAGCAGGTTAAAGCGTACTGGGATGAGGTGATTCGGGACAATCCCAACACCTTTTTGGCGAATATCATTAAATCGATGAAACCCATTGAGTTTCCCGATTTTGGTATACCCGAAAAGGCTGCCAATGCCGATTCGTTGAGATGGGTAAAGAGTTATCAGTATAATCAAAAGCATTATTTTGACAACACGGATTTAACCGATGGGAGGTTTGTACGCACTCCCTTTTTTCAGGCAAGGCTCGACAACTATTTCGACAGGGTGCTATTGCCAATTCCCGATACCGTTATCGCTTATGCTGATGAGCTAATTGGCAGAGCAGGAGGCAATAAAGATATGACCCAATTCTTAATTGCCCATCTTTTCTCTAAGTATCAAAACTCTGTGATTATGGGAATGGATGCAGTTTTTGTGCATCTGGCCGAGAATTATTATCTAAAAGAAGGGGTAATGAATCCCTCGGAGAGCTTAAAGAAACGTATAAAGGATAGGGTGGGTGAAGTAAAACCCAATCTTATTGGTCAGGTTGCACCCAATGTGGCCCTGCGTGACAGCAAAAATCAGCCTCAGGAGCTGCATAAGGTGAATGCAAAGGTTACCATTATCTACTTTTGGGAGCCTGGTTGCAGCCATTGTAAAAAGGCAACCCCCATTATTAAACGGTTAAGCAATACCTACAGGGATCAAGGGGTAGTGGTTTATGCGGTTTATACCCAGGGCGAGCAAGAGATTTGGATGAACTATGTGAAAGAGAATGAGCTGAACTGGGTTAACGTGTGGGATCCATACCGCTCGAGCAACTATCACAAGCTATACGATGTGTATAGTACTCCGCTAATATACGTTCTTGACCATGAGAAAAAGATTATAGCCAAACGCATTGGTGCCGAATCGGTGGAACAAATTATAAAGGAAGAGCTTAAACGTTAGGTTATTTTTTATTGCTGTAAATAAGCAAAATGGTTAGCTGTATGAGAAGTCGCAGTTTTTTATTCATAGCACTTGGAACGCTACTTACCCTTGCCTCGTGTAACGATTCAAGAAAGGATAAAAGAATCCTCAAATCCATTGATCTGTCGGTAGAAGTGTTGAGATTTGACCAAGATCTATTTAGTATCAATACCGACTCCATGGACGTGGAAATAGCCAGATTAGAGCAGAGGTATGCTCCGTTTTTCACCCTTTTTACCGAGGGAGTTATTGGAATTGGCCAACCTGGCGATGAGGATTTTGATAAATACCTGATTAGCTTTATCGACGACGGAATGGTTAGCGAGACCTATGGAAGAGTACAGGAGGTTTTTCCAAATACAAAGCAGCTAAATCTTGAGCTAACCAATGCCTTCAAGCGGTTTAAATACTTTTTCCCGCAAAGGAACATCCCGAGGGTTTACGGATTTGTTTCGGGGTTTAACAATTCAATCATTTTGGCTGATAGCATTTTGGGGGTAGGGTTTGACAGGTATTTGGGACGCGATTGTGAGTACTATCCTCTACTTGGGATTCATAAGTATTTGGCATACAATATGCATCCCCAAAAAATATCGTCCGATTTAATTCATTCGCTAGCGCTTGGCGAGTTCCCATACAATGATACCATTGATAACCTTTTGAGCCGAATGGTGTATGAGGGGAGTCAGATCTATTTTACCAAGGCGCTGTTGCCTCAACAACCCGATAGCCTGATTATTGGCTTTACGCCAGACCAGATGAAATGGTGCAAAAGGAACGAGAAGGATATGTGGGAGTATCTGGTAGAACATAGGTTACTGTTTGGTTCCGATGCGTTTATGATTAGCCAGTACATTAAGGATGCTCCGTTTACCACCAGCTTCACCAAAGATTCTCCGGGAAGAGCCGCTGTGTGGTTAGGCTACAGAATTGTTTCGGATTTTATGCGGCGCAACCCTGACTATACCCTGCAAATGCTTATGGAGGATGATGACTACATGGGTATAATGAACAGAGCCAACTACAAGCCTTGATGCTGTATCAACGAAACACCAACAATTAGTACTTCCTGAGCCTGTCCATCTCCCTCTTGGCATCCTTTTGCTTAAGGTCTTCGCGCTTATCGTGCGTCTTTTTACCGCGAGCCAAGCCAATATCCACTTTGGCCAAACCCTTGGCATTGACGAATAGCTTAAGGGCCACGATGGTGAGCCCCTTCTCTTGGGTGGAACGAGCCAATTTTCGGAGTTCGGTTCGGGTGAGTAGCAGTTTCCGTTCGCGCTTGGGCTCATGGTTGTTATACGTTCCAAACGAATATTCTGCAATATGCATTCCGGTGAGCCATAACTCATTATTTATGAATCGGCAGAACGCATCAACCATGCTGGCTCTCCCCTCACGAATGGCCTTAATCTCGGTGCCTGTTAGCACAATCCCAGCCGTATAGGTATCCAGAATTTCATACTGAAAGTATGCTTTCTTATTCTTAATGGAGATTTTGGGAGTGGCCATATTGATCTGTCAAAAGTAGGATGCAAAATTAGCTTTTTTACTTCAATTTTCTATAAACAATCTAATCCTATCGGATTGGGTAGAGTGAACAGCAGGAGCTGTTTTAAAAGTTGTACATTTACCGTGACAAAGGGCGCAGAGCGTTGCGCACTCAAATTAGATGATATGAAAGATTTTAATCCCAACGGATATAACCTAATCACCATTTTAGGGCCCACTGCAGGAGGGAAAACAGCAGTGGCTGCAAACTTGGCACACCATATTGGAGCGGAGATTATTAGTGGCGATTCGAGGCAGCTGTACCGAGGGATGGATCTGGGAACCGGAAAGGATATTCAGGATTATACCGTTAACGGTAAACCTGTGCCCTATCATCTCATTGATTTGTTTGATCCCGGCTACAAATGTAATGTGTATGAGTATCAGACCCTGTTTATTGAAGCGTTTAATGCGTTGAGTAACCGTGGGATTATGCCCATTTTATGTGGTGGATCGGGACTTTATATCGAAGCAGCCATTAGAGGGTATAGGTTGATTGAGGTGCCCGAAAATGCACAGCTGAGGGATGAGTTGGCTTCTAAAAGCCATGAGGAGCTGGTGCAAATGCTGGCAAGTATGAAAAGATTACATAATACTACCGATATCGATACGCGAAAACGTTTGGTTAGAGCCATTGAGATTGAAGTGTACTATGCCAATTCACCAGCAATCCATACAGCTTATCCAGCCATTCAGAATATTATTTTTGGGGTGCGTTATCCCAGAGCTCAGCAAAGGGAGCGGATTACCCAAAGGCTTAGGCAACGGTTTTCGGAGGGTATGATAGATGAGGTAAAACAAATTCTCGATCAGGGAGTGAGTCCCGAAAGTTTAATCTATTACGGGTTAGAGTATAAGTGGATAACGCAATATGTGTTGGGAGAACTTTCGTATCAAGCCATGTTTAATGGCCTTAATACGGCCATTCATCAGTTTGCCAAACGGCAAATGACCTGGTTCCGCCGGATGGAACGCAATAACCTAACTATTCACTGGATTGATGGTAACCTCCCGCTGGACGATAAGTTCAACCTTATTCTACAAAAACTAAAAGCCGTAAAAGTTTAGCATCTCCTCTGTAATCGTCAGTAATCCATTAATTGGTAATTTCTTGGTTAAATTATTA
>CAZKPD010000022.1:11319-25193 GCA_964554585.1 uncultured Rikenellaceae bacterium | reverse complement strand
TATGATGAGCTTATTGTGAAGTCGAACAATGAATTTAAAAAGAGTCTTCCTTATATGGAGAGAGCACTTGAAATAAGTCCTGATAATATTCAAACTTTAGAATCACTTCGTAATCTTTATTTTAGGTTTAGAGTAGAAAGTGAAGAGTATATGAAGAAATATCAAGAGATCAATCTTAAGTGGAGCGAAAAGAAATAAGTGTTTTGTTAAAGGGCAGGCTATACTGCCCTTTAATCCAAAATGCATATTTAACATAATATACATTATATGACTTAGTTGGTTGTAATTCCATTTACACTGATTAAAGGAATAAACCGAATACGATTATATAGAAAAGTGTAAATATAGCCTGTTAATTATTTAATAAATTTGTCTTTGAAAGAATATTTAATGTATTATTGCATTGTAATAATTGCTTAGTGTTATAGAGTATTTTATTAGGATTTATGGACAAGAAGAAACTGGTAGTCAGCTACAAAAACTTATCAGATGAGCTGCTAGAACTTTTCAAAAAAAGGTATCCTCATGGTTACCTAGACCAAGTTATTAAGGTGACAAAACCAAATAATGAGTATTTCCATGCGGTAAGCCTCGAAACTGAAGATGCCTCCTATCTGGTAAAGGTCAACGTTAAAATTGACAGTAAACCTAAAGAAGACGATGAGGATAGCGAAAAGGATTACTTTAGCGAATCGGATTCTTTTGGGACGGATTCTGATGATTTTCCAGAAGACATTGAGGATGAGGATCAAGGCAGCGGATTTGCTGACGATGAATTTGACGCAGATTAGCCTGAACCTTTAAGATTTTGATGTAATGCTAGGGAATTAGTCCCTAGCATTTCTTGTGTATTGTTTCTAAACGATGATTAATTGGCGATATTTAGGCGTTTTTTGCCTCCTTCGGCTTGTTCCACATACCCTATGATACCGGCATGAGATAACCCTAAATCTCTGAGGTTTTGCACCAATGCGTCGGCATTGTTTGAATCAACGCCAATTAATAGCCCCCCTGAGGTTTGTGCATCATTCATTATCATCTTATGATTAAACCCACAATAAGCCGCAGAAAGTTCGTCGTTAACATACTCTGCATTTCTAAAGGCTGCTCCAGGAATACAAGCCATATCAACCAGTTCCAAAGCATTGGGCAATATTGGAATGCTTTTCGAATTAAAGGTAATTGACACATTGCTGGCCTTGGCCATTTTAAGCGCATGCCCCAGCAACCCAAATCCGGTAATATCGGTAGCACCGGTTACCTTGTAATTCTTCATGATATCAGTCTGATTATTAAGGGTTTTCATCCAATGAAGCATTTCTTGGTAGGATGATTCCTCAATTAGGTTTAGCCTCTTGCCTGCGGCAACAATACCGGTACCCAGTGGTTTTGTAAGCACTAACGCTTGTCCGGGTTTGAGGCCCGCATTGGAAATGATATCATTAGGATGAACCCTACCAATTACAGCTAATCCGAATTTGGGCGGATAATCATCAATGGTATGTCCTCCTACAATAAGCGTTTTGGCCTTGTGAGCCGTATCTGCAGCTCCCGCAAGTATTTGCCCATACACCTCATGAGGGATTTTTGACGCAGGAAACATGGCAATATTCAGCGCTAAAAAGGGCTCTCCCCCCATGGCATACACATCGCTTAAAGAATTACTTGCAGCTATTTGACCAAACTCGTACGGGTCCGAGCATATGGGAGGAAAAAAGTCGGTAGTAAAGATCAATGCAATATCATCTGTTAACTTATACACTGCCGCATCATCATGGGTCTCCATGTCTATAAGCAGATTGCTATCTTTGGTTATGGGAAGAGACAATAAAACTTTCTCTAACAATCCCGCAGGAATTTTAGCGGAACATCCGCCGTACTCTACCGTTGAAAGAAGATCAAAATTCACAGTATCAAAATTTTATGGTTACTAGCTGAAACTCTATTTGCTCTTTTTGCAATGCTTGCTCAATGATGTGTTCATCGTTTGGGTCAACAATCTCAATACACATCCCGCATTGGGATGAAATAGATGATGGAACCGGTTTTACGAAATGCCGAACCCCTAGCTGAGCAATAGTGTGCTCGGCTTTTATTACTGCATGTGTATTATTGAACAAGAGTAAGATTCTCATGGTTTTAAACCTCTCTTATCGCATTTAATACACTGGCTTGTAGATAGCTGATATCCTCATTGGTATGATATGGAGATAGCGAAAATCTGACGGTTCCTTTAGGAAAAGTTCCAAGTGATTTATGTGCTAAAGGTGAGCAATGCAGCCCACTCCTCGTCTCAATGCCATATTTTTCGTACAGTATGCTTGCCAGCTCAGAAACTTCGCTATTCATAGGATAAATTGAGAAAACGTCTGACTGGTTATAGAATTCATTGGCACAAATAACTCCAATGGACTCAACTTGTTGTAGAGTTTGAATGCACGATAAGAGCACTTCCCTATCCCACCCTTGTTTTGGTCTATACTTCAGTGCAGCCAGTAAACCATAAATACCAGTGATATTAGGTGTACCGGCCTGGAAGCGATCAGGAGTAAACTCTGGCATCTCAAAACCCTCTGAGTTAGAACCAGTTCCGCCGGTAATTGTCGTGTGTATGGTGTTTGGATGTTTAGCATAGAATCCTCCGGTACCGGTTGGACCCAAAAGGCCCTTGTGGCCTGTAAAAGCAACATAATCAATGCTCCATTGATCAGTCAAAAGATCTACCTTCCCTAATGATTGGCTGGCATCAATTAGTATGGGAATTTCCCCAATGGCAGCTTTGATTTGTGCAATAGGCTGTATAATCCCATTTACATTGCTGATGTGGTTTACAATAACTAAATCGACACCATTTAGCAGTTCACTTGATATTAGCTCTACCCTAACCAGACCATCTGGCCCTGAAGGGAGCAGCTCAAACTGAATACCTAATGAGTGCAATGGGCGCATTACCGCATTATGCTCTAACGGTGAAACTAGTACCTTTCTGTGCTTAAAGCTGAAGCCATTTAATAGCTGATTTATGGCATGAGTGGCGTTTAAATCAAAGATTACACTTGCGCTATTTGTAACACCCAATAGCTTGGAAACAAGATCCCTGGCCTCTTCGACAATTTGAGTGGAACGAAAAATCCTTTTATAGGCAGCTCTTCCATAGGAACCACCCAGATGCAGATGCTGAAGCATCTGCTCTCCTACCTGCAATGGTTTGGGAAAACTGGTACAAGCATTGTCAAAGTATTTATTTAACATATGCTTTGTTTTATCTTAAGGTTCAATAATATACGATGAGTTGAACATGCTACTGGCAATGGCATACATATTAGAAATTTCTCCAATTTCAACATCATCCTTTATCCTAAAAAAATCTACACAGGTTCCACACAGCGTTATCTTAACGCCTAGCGCAGCTATTGTGTTTAGGGATTGTGCAGTGGAAGTGCCCTTAATTGCTAATTTAACGGCTGAATTATAGCAGATAATCTCTTTGGGCAGTATATCCATTTCGGGGATTGTTGAGAGGAATCCTTTAAGGAGTAATTGACCCAATGCGGAATCGCCAATGCCCATTTCATTGCTCTTCAGAACAATTATCAGGTTTTTATGATCTCGGCTATCTGTTGGTGCAGAAATGGGTGCAGGACAGTAGTCCTCGGGATTACGTACAGGAATGACAGTACTGTCAATCCTAATTAGCGTGATAAAATTAGTTTTCTCTTTGCTAAACTCTGCCTGTATAGCATTGTCGGCCAGAAACATTTTGAGATTCTTCTGGGAGATCTCATTATCAATGATAACTTGAATAGTTTCACCCTGTTTTGCTGACTTTATCGCCTTTTTTGTCTCAATAAGTGGTAAGGGACAAAGAAGACCTCTACAATCAACAGTTATATCTGCTTGCATAATTGTAAATATTAGTAATCACTTATCAATTGCTTTACAAATCTTTTTGACAATTCCCGGACCCTCATAAATAAAGCCGGTGTAGATTTGGATTAGCGTAGCTCCCGCTTCCAATTTTTCTATGGCATCCTGTGCGGTATGTATTCCTCCCACGCCAATGATGGGCATAGTTCCATTGGTTTTTTTATGGATATAGCGGATTACTTCGGTTGACCTGTCTTTAAGAGGATGTCCGCTTAGCCCTCCATTGCCAATAGAAAGAATGGTATTGGAGTTAGCAGTAAGGTTTAAGCGTGAAGTGGTGGTATTAGTAGCTACAAACCCTTCTATGCCATACTTCTTTGCAGTTGATATGTTCTCATCCAGCTGGTCAAAGGTAAGGTCGGGTGATACTTTTATGAGAATAGGTTTCTTTTCGGGCTGTGCAGCTCTGTACTGCGTTATGTCGGCTAAAATGGAACTTAGCTGTTCTGTATCCTGTAAATCTCTCAAATCCTGAATATTAGGGCAACTAACGTTTACTACAAAGTAATCCACATGTGGATAGAGTTCTTTAAAGCAATACAGATAATCGTGGTGGGCTTCAGCGTTGGGTGTTAGCGTATTCTTGCCAATATTCCCGCCTATAATAAGCCTAGACTTACGTCTTTTAGAGAGATTTTTTGCTGCATTCTCTACTCCTAAATTATTAAAACCCATACGATTGATGAGGGCTTCATCTTGCGGAATCCTAAAAGATCTAGGTTTTGGGTTTCCCGGTTGAGCTTTAGGCGTTACAGTACCGACCTCGATAAAAGAGAATCCAAAAGCATCCAGGTGCCGGTACATATCAGCATCTTTATCAAAACCGGCTGCCAATCCAACAGGATGGCTGAATTCTAGTCCAAATACAGTACGACTAAGGTTTGATGATTTGTGGCGGTATAGCCTTGTAGTTATGGCTTTAGCAAAAGGGATAGCAAAAAGAATTCTGAGCGATTTGACTATAAACCCATGTGCACCTTCAGGCTTTAGTAGGAATAGTAGGGGGCGAATAAAAGCTTTATACATATTTTTATTGCAAAACTACACCATTGGACTGTAGTGAGCAAATCTATTCCCCATAATCTTCACGAGGGAGGTAAGCGGAAAAGGTCTTATCCTTATAAAATACAAGGACGTGGTCAATCTCATTTTCATTTATGCGATTCTGAGAGCCTTTAGCAGGCATGTTAGGTTTATCTGCAATCAATGCTTTCTCTTCTGTTACAGTTATTTCCTTATAGGAATCCTCAGTAAAAAGTTCCTTTTGAACGGGACTTCTGTACATATCTCCCTGACCGAGTAGCAACCAATCGGGGCTAATCTGTGGAAAATTAGTGAGTATTCCCTGAATCATATCATAGGAAGGGTTGTTACGCCCGGATAGGATATGTGAGATGGAGCTGCGTTGAACCCCAATTATCTCTGCAAACCTTGATGGTTGCAGGGACTCTTTTTCTAGTATGCTCTGGATCCTTGCTTTCATACTCAAATATTATTTACAAATGTAATCATATTTACAAAATCATACAAATTAAATAGGACCCAGTGTAACAATCGAATGGTTACGGATGTAAACAAGTCTAAACCGGCTGAAACATCATGGAATGCTCTAATTTAAGATTCATGAAATCCCATTTATTTTTCTATTAGTTACAGATGTATTCATTATTAGCGTCCATCAATGCTTAGGATACCCTTAAAGTTTATCCTTAGTACCGCAGATTTAATCTTAAACACTATCCTAAAAGGTGGGTAAATTTGTCCGAATAGGCCTATTATTTATCATATTCTCTCCTATCTCACGAGATTTACTTACAGCCAATGCACTTAATGGGCATGTTCTAAACTAATACTTAATATAATATTCCTATAATACTGATTTATAAGTATATATGATGGCAATATTCTTTATAATTAAGCCTTTTGCTTTAAATATTGGTTTTTAATTAAACAATAAGACCTAATGAATCTTATAACTATCTGATATTTAGTTAAATCAAAATTTAATAGTACAATTCTTGATATGTCAAACAGGTGGAAAAGTCTCAAAATCATCAACGTTTACTAATGTGAATTGAGCGATATGAGTAGTGAAGATTGTAAAAAAAAACAGCAGATCTATAAGCCGGGTTCTGTACCAAAATACTGGCTTCTACCATTTATCTTGGCCATTTGTCACCAAATGGCTCATGCGACCTACCCCTCGTAACTTTTGTTTCCAAAATCAGTGCGAGCAGCCCTGTAGACATACGTCAATTACGATATACATGGTCTTGCACTCCAAGAGGCGTACGGCTTATGCTGTCACCAACACAACCGGTGGGCTCTTACCCCACCTTTTCACCCTTACTTTAGGTTGCCTAAAGCGGTTATTTTCTGTTACGCTACTGTACCCTCGCAAACACCTTCCTGTTAGGAAGCTTGGTGCTCTGTAGTGCCCGGACTTTCCTCCCCTAAGGGCGGTAGAACGATCTGCTGTTATTTATAGAAAACATACAAATTGTATGCTAAGGAATGAACACCATGGTTGCTCCGTAGCCATACTCTCTGAATGATGCGTCTTGATATCTTAATTTGGGGTAGTTACTATCTAGTTCTTTTCGTAATTCATGCTTTAGCTTGCCATTTCCCACCCCGTGGATAAAGACAATCTTTTTAGCCTTGGCTTTTAGAGCTCCTTCAAGAGTCACTTTGAATCGAGCCATTTGAATTTCAAGTATTTCAGCAGGCTTAAGCTCCTTTGCGTTACTAACTAGCTCACCAATATGCAAATCAACCTCCTCAATCGGTGGCGGTAGCTTCTTCTTTAAAAGCGTAGGCTCCTGCATATCTTTTTTTGCAATGGACTCTTCCACTGCCTTATGGGTAATACTCTCTAAAATAGCCTCTTTTTTACTGTCTACAACAGAAACAATCATAGCTTCAACATCAAAAAAAACATTGTCGGTAAAACTGCCTGTTCTGTAAAACTTGGTCGGGTTTAGCTTATAATCAAAATACTCAGGTTGCTGCGGAGTGAAGCTCTTATTCTTAAAAAAGAGGCATTGTAAATTGAGGGTTATCCCAAGGTTAATTTCCTCCTTTTTTAGGCTGATTACAAACTCCTTGGTATCAGGATACAAGAATCCGGCTCTAAGAGGAATAAGGGCATCCTCCTCCCATTTTGACAGGGTGTAAAGAACCCTATAGGGACTATCGTTAATCAGATATAGCTGCTGTCCCGAATTGGTCTTGTCACCCTGATTATTAGGAATAAATCCGAAAAACAAGCCTAGCAAATTACCGTTTTCATCCTTTGGATCGTTCGGGATTTCCACGAAATTAATTGACGCTAAATCTGTATCCTCTTCCTCCTCTTCTTCCAATCGCATCTCATCCAGTCCAATATCTCCCTTAGTCAAAAACTGTTTATCATATGGATTGTCAATTTTTTCTGTCTGATTTTGAAGGGATGTGTCTGATGCTGTGCTTATAGCAATAATTTCCGAATCAGAAACCGGCAACTCAAACCCATCCTGACCCATAACATAGACCAGGTTCCTCTCAATGCGCGTAATTCTGCCTCCACCCACATCGTTTAAAAAGCGCACTCGATCCCCCACATTGAACTTCATAATTCTCTCGTTTTTTGCATCAATCACTTAAGGAGTATATTCCTGCTCTCCAAATCAGGTTTAAAAAATAAAAATACGTTACTTTTGCCCACAAAGTTAACCATTTATCCCGGATATTGATTCATGGATGTTAAACACATTCGGCTCGAAGAATACGACTATGAGCTGCCTGATGAGCGAATAGCCAAGTATCCTTTGCCCATACGCGATAGTTCAAAGCTATTGATATATAATAACAAAGAAATATCTTCTTCTATATTTAGTTCAATTGCCGACATTTTTCATAACAGCCCAACCTTTGTCTTTAATAATACCAAAGTCATACAGGCTCGCCTACTTTTCAGAAAGAGTACAGGCTCTTTAATTGAAGTATTTATTTTAAACCCTCTCTCGCCCGAAAGCTATCAAGATGCATTTGAAACAACTACGGGTTGTGTGTGGAACTGTGTGGTAGGAAATTTAAAGAAATGGAAAGGAGAAACGTTGGAACTGCCCATTGATGGAACGGGAATAACGCTTTGTGCTAAAATGCTGGAGCGTAGTCCCGATGGTGCTCTTGTGGAGTTTCAATGGGATAGGGATAAGAGGATCAGCTTTGCTGAGATTATAGAGTCCATAGGTCAAGTCCCAATCCCTCCTTACCTAAATAGAGAGCCTATTGATGCTGACAGAGAAGCCTATCAAACCGTTTATGCCCACCTAAAAGGATCTGTAGCAGCACCTACAGCAGGACTACATTTCACACCCACTGTATTAAAGAACTTGCAGGATGCCGGATGCAAGTTTACATATGTAACCCTTCATGTTGGAGCAGGAACCTTCAGACCTGTTAAGTCTGATACTATTGGTGAACATGATATGCACCATGAGCAGATACTGATAACCAAGGAATCATTAAACAGCATCATTGCATCATTGGGAAATATAGTAGCAGTGGGAACTACTTCCATGCGTACGCTTGAAAGCCTTTACTGGATGGGCGTTAAGCTGATTGCAGGTGCCATAGACCCTACCCGTTTAGTGCTTAACCAATGGGATGCTTACCAGCTCAAACCCACCTACTCTGCTAAAGAACCTCTTGAAGCCTTATTGCAGTTTATGGAGCAAAAGGGATGTGATTATATAAGGGCGACAACCCAGATGATTATTGTCCCAGGATACAAGTTTAGAGTTGTAAACACCTTGATTTCGAATTTTCATCAGCCCAGAAGCACGCTCCTACTTCTTGTGGCAGCATTTATTGGAGAAGATTGGAAGAGAGTATATAAATATGCCATGGAAAATGGGTTTAGATTCTTAAGCTACGGTGACAGCTCTATCCTATTTAGTGGAGTTAATAGCTTATAATTTGCGAAAGATGGATAGTCCGAAACAATCACCCTATTTTTTACCCACCTCAAAAAAGGAAATGGATCTTTTGGGTTGGGATCAAGCGGATATTATCCTATTCAGTGGAGATGCCTATGTGGATCACCCCTCCTTTGGCGCTGCTGTGATTGGCAGGGTGCTTGAAAATGCAGGTTATCGCGTAGCCATTGTCCCCCAGCCCAACTGGAGGGATGACCTACGTGATTTTAAAAAGTTGGGTGTTCCTCGTCTGTTTTTTGGTGTTACTGCAGGTAACATGGACTCCATGATTAATCACTACACCGCAAATAAAAGGTTGCGTAGCAATGATGCCTATACAGCAGACGGTAAAGCAGGATTTCGACCCGATTATGCCGTGAATGTCTATTCCAACATTCTTAAAAAGATTTATCCTGATATTCCTGTTATTATAGGTGGTGTAGAAGCTTCCCTACGAAGATTAACTCATTATGACTACTGGGAAGACAAAATTTTAACAAGCATACTCCTTACTAGTGGTGCCGATCTATTAGTTTATGGGATGGGTGAACGAACCATTGTGGAAATTGCAAACGGTATCAATGCAAATAAAACGGTGGAGAAGCTTTTTACTCTATCTCAGATCGCTTTTTATACAAAGGATTTGAAGGAAGAATTTATTGATAATAAGCATATTAAACTTAACAGCTTTGAGCAATGCTTGAAGAATCCTATAAGCTTCGGAGAGAATTTTAAGCACATTGAAATAGAATCGAATAGGCTTAAATGCCAGCAGCTAGTAGAACCAGTAAAAGGAGGTTATGTGGTGGTAAACCCTCCTTTATCCCCTGCTACAACCTCAGAGATGGACGGTTTTTATGAGTTGCCCTATATTCGTGCTCCGCATCCTAGGTATAAAGGAAAGCTGATTCCTGCATGGGAAATGATAAAATTCTCAGTAAATATCCATAGGGGATGCTTTGGCGGATGTAGCTTTTGTACCATATCGGCCCACCAAGGGAAGTTCATATCCAGTCGTTCCGAGGCGTCCATACTCAAAGAGGTGGATAAGATTGTCCATATGGATGATTTTAAGGGCTATTTAAGCGATTTGGGCGGTCCGTCTGCCAATATGTATGGCATGGCCGGAAAAGACCTCCAAATATGTGCCAAATGCCGTAAACCGTCATGCATCTTTCCTGAAATTTGCTTCAATCTTAATACGGATCATCAGCCGTTGATCAATTTATACAGGGAAACCAGAAAGAGAAAGGGTGTAAAAAAGGCGTTTATTGGTAGCGGAATCCGTTACGATATGTTTTCGGATTGGAGCAACCCAACCAATAGGAAGTATTTTGAGGAGGTGTTTAAACACCATGTATCGGGACGATTAAAGGTGGCTCCCGAGCATACCGAAGACGATGTTTTGCAGATGATGCGTAAACCAAGCTTTAAACTTTTTGAAGCCCTAAAGCAAGAGTTTGATGCGCTCAACAGAAAACACGGGTTAAATCAGCAGCTTATCCCCTACCTTATTTCTAGCCATCCCTCATGTACATTGGAACATATGAAGCAGCTATCCAATACGATTAAACGTCACAAACTTATCATTGAGCAGATCCAAGATTTTACACCTACCCCTATGACCCTTGCTTCTACTATTTTTTACACCGGAGTAAATCCCTACAATGGAAAAAAAGTATTTGTGGAACGAAGTAAACAGGGAAAACTTAAGCAGCGGTCTTTTTTCTTTCCGGAGAGTACTACTAAAAGAAAGGCATAGCATAAATGCAAAAAATCCCCAAGCTGCAGCTTGGGGATTTGTGTTGAAATGGTGCTTATGCTTTATTATAGCGACTGTCCAATCAGGAACACGGCTGCAAGAGCAACAATAGCATAAAGCTCGGGAAATACTGCTAGAATAAGCGTATTACCAAATACTTTGTGTCCAGAGCCAATGGCTGCAATACCGTTGGCACACACTTGTCCCTGACGTAAAGCTGAAAACAAACCAACAAAACCTAAAGCCAAACCGCCACCAAAAATAGCTGAAGCAGCTGCCCATGTGATTTCAGGGGTTAGGAATGATGCGAGCATAAAGTAACCGGCAAAGCCGTAAAGACCCTGTGTTCCAGGAAGTGCACTAAGTACCATGTAGTTACCAAAAGCAGTAGGATCTTTTTTCATTGATCCAATGGCTGCATTACCACAAATGGTTACTCCATAAGAACTACCTACACCAGATAGGATGATCATAATTCCGATTCCCAAGTAAGCTAAAATAATTGGTTCCATAATCTATTAGTTTATTGTTGTTTAAGTTAAGTGATTATAATTTAGTTAAATTCTTCTTTTGAAAAGGCTCATAAGATTTACCACCTCCGGTGAATCCAGAATTTTTGTAAAACTCTACAAACGTTAGACGCATAGGATGCACAAGTGCTCCCAATGCATTCATAAAAAGGTTGATAGAGTGTCCGGCTATCAGAATAATAATGGTAACAATTGCCCCAACCACCGGAATATCTGGAGCCATTCCAAAGGCAAGGCTGTTAAACACACCACCGAGAATTGCACCAGAAAGTCCGAGTGCAAAGAGACGAATATAGGAAAGGATATCACCGAAGAGGCCGGTAACCATGTTGTATATGCCCCATAATCCCAAACCAAAATTGATAAATGGATTTTTTCCGGGAGTATTAAAGAACAAGATGCCAATGGCAGCTACTCCAAGTAATATTTTATGGCCTAATCCCAAAAACTCTACACTAGACCCTTCAATCATCGATAATCCGTAGAATACTCCAGAACCTATGATAAGAAGCAGCCAGCTAAACGTAGTAATGGAGTGTATCCAGCCCCACTGTTTAATCTCATTGGCAGCCTTAACAAACATACCGAAGAGAATCTGAATAATCCCTACGATTAAGGCCAACGCAAAGAGCTGATTCTGGTCTAAGAACATATCCTTAAAGCGTTGGAAGATAGGTAAATTTACACTTGCCAACTCAATGCCGAAGAAAGAACCGGTTATTGTTCCAACAATTGCGGTTGCCAGACCAAGCCACTGGACAAGAGAAAGAATAGACTTCATCTTCACCAGTTTACGTTTGGCAATTGTTGCAACAACCAGCAAAAACAGCCCGTAACCCGCATCACCTAAGCACATCCCAAAGAACAGCATGAAAAAAGGTGCAAACAGTGGTGTAAGGTCAATTTCACCGTATACGGGATTTGTAAAGAGACCTCCAATGACTTCGAAAAGTTTAGCAAACTTATTATTTTTAAGAAGAATGGGAGCATTATCATCTTTTTTTGCCCTTTCAGACACGTAGATAATATTCTCATTTTCAACAAATTTAACAAACTCTTCATTCTTCGGCTCCGGAATCCAACCCTCTAAAACCATCACCTTATCTTCTGCTTGGCGCTCTGCGCTTAGGTTTACTGAGTTAAATTCAAGTAAATTGATCATCTTAACCTTTGCCGCTTCAATAATTCCCACATGATGCCGCATTTGGTCAATTCGTTGTTCTAGTTGAGTAATACGCTCACGTAGAGAGCTTATCTCCTGTTCTTTCCCTGAAGCAGAAAATGAAGGAATCCGAATCTCTGCGGCATCCAAGGGTAGCGATATACCTTGTTCCTCGCCTATTAGCTGGACCCAAATAAAGTAGACCTGGCCAGCCTCAATATTTATTACTTCAACTGTAAAATCATCTAGGTTTGCCTCAGAGTAAGCTTTCTCGCTAGTTACAAAAAAGCGTATGCTGAGCCCAGACTCTGTGAGCTTATGCAGCAGGTCAATGCTGAAGTTACCCCATGGCCGAACATCATTTAACTCTTTAATTGCCTTTCGGATAGATGACTCTAGTTGTTCTTTTTCTTTCACTAAGCCATCAAACTCCGTCACAAGTTCATCGGCAGAAATCTCACCTTGAATCTTTGGTGTATCGGATTTAACCGGAGATGCAGTAAGCTCTTTTATAACCTGATTATATACGTTGATCTTACTAGCAAGAACTCGTTCCGTCTCGGTGAGAGGCCTGTCATGTTTCTCTATGTCAACCATTCCCAACTCCTGCAACCTATTCAAAAATGGGTCGAAATCGGCATGGTAAACCAGAAACCCGTATTTTATCATTGGTACAATCATAGCTCTACCTCCATACTCTGTTGTCGGTTTTTCACGATTTTCATCGATGATTTGGCAAGATTCTCCTCATCTTCCATGAAGCGTTTAATCTTCATGATGGCAGACTCATAGCCGGGAATTTGTACCTTTTCGTACAGGTTCACCTTTTGCGTGGTTTTCTTTCGTGCCCTATCCAGTAGACGTGTTTTTTCGATATAAAACACGCTTTCAATTCCTATGCTTGCCAACTCTTTAAGAATTTCAACTCCGGATGGGTACCAGAAGGGACGTGCAAAAAGGCTATATTCCTTCACCTCAAAAATGATTTCTTGAAGGACAGGAATGCGAACCCCGGCAATTTTTATTGTGGTTAAGGTAACATCCTTAACGCTTACCAAATTATGTTCAAACTCGCTCCACAGGCTCGACATATACTCAAAATCGAGTAGTTTTTTTGCCAACTGGTCCTCAAGCTCTTTGGCTTGATCTCTGGCCCGTTTCACTTCGGCCCTAAGCGCCGACTCCTTATTCTTGAGAGTTGGCAACGCTCTTTGCCGAATGCGAAGCTGTTTATTGAGCTCGTTAAGCGATGTTTTGTTATATTGAAATTTGATTGCCATTGCACAAGTTTTTTATTGCTCTGCAGGCCAGTGTTTATCAACCAAATCTTGTCGGATAGCAACCTCTGCCTTAGTAAAGTGCTTGGCAAAAAGTTCCCACGCAGTATCAAGCATCAGGTCAACCTCAATATTAATATCGATAGCCAAAAGCTTAATGGAATAATCGTGAGCAAATTTTAAGCAACGCTCATCGTAGTTGGATAGGTCAAACCCGTTCTCCAACTTGGTTTTAGCGTTTGCAGCGTCGGCATA
>CAZKPD010000022.1:0-11309 GCA_964554585.1 uncultured Rikenellaceae bacterium | reverse complement strand
GCAGCATTCATCACTTGTGGGTGATCATTTCGGGTTTTTTTGCCAATTACCAACTGTTTAAGACGCGACAAACTTCGGAATGGGTCAACAATTACCTTATTGGTATCGGAGTCGGTGCGCAAAAAGAGTTGCCCCTCGGTGATATACCCCGTATTATCAGGGATAGCATGCGTAATATCACCACCCGAAAGGGTTGTAACCGCAATAATGGTAATGGATCCCCCCTCCGGAAACTGCACTGCTTTTTCATAAATTTTGGCCAGGTCAGAGTATAGTGAACCGGGCATGGAGTCCTTTGAAGGAATCTGGTCCATGCGGTTAGATACTATACTAAGCGCATCGGAGTAAAGGGTCATATCTGTAAGAAGAACCAATACCTTTTCATTCTTTTCAACGGCAAAATATTCGGCCGCTGTAAGCGCCATATCGGGAACCAGAAGCCTCTCAACCGGAGGATGTTCTGTAGTGTTAACAAAGCAGACGATACGGTCAAGGGCACCGGCATTCTCAAAAACATTCTTAAAGTAAAGGAAATCGTCATTGGTTAGCCCCATCCCACCCAAGATAATCTTATCGGCCTGAGCACGGAGTGCCACGTTTGCCATTACCTGGTTATAGGGTTGATCGGGGTCGGCAAAGAATGGAATTTTTTGTCCGGTTACCAATGTGTTATTCAGGTCAATCCCTGCTATACCTGTAGCGATAAGCTCTGAGGGTTGCTTTCTTTTGAGCGGATTCACTGAAGGACCTCCAATTTCCATTTCAATCCCCTCAATTTCAGTTCCTCCAAACAGTGGTTGTCCAAATGCGTTAAAAAAGCGACCAGCTAGATCATTCCCTACTTTAAGTGTGGGAGGTTTACCATAAAAGATTACCTCTGCATTGGTAGGAATCCCTTCGGTGCCACCAAACACCTGTAAGGTTACCTGATCGTTTTGAATTTTTACAACCTGAGCCAATCGTCCGTGGACCATGGCTAGTTCATCATTAGCCACCCCTTCGGCAGTAAGCGTACAAGTAGCTTTGGTTATCCCAACTAGGCGGGTATAAATTTTTTGAAAAGCTTTGGTTTCCATTATTCTGCCTTTCTTTCGTTAACTAAAGTTTCAATTTCTTTTTCGTACTTTTTGAAATCTTCGCTTTCAAAAACTGAGTAGTTCATTTGACGCAAGGTGTTAATTGCGTTCTTGTAGAACTCAGAGCACTCCTCAAAGTGATCAAACTTAAAGGTTATATCGCATATGTCAAGTACGGAGTGAAGCATGTACTTTTGCCTGTTGAGCGGACATGAAGCATCAATTTTATCAAAAGCATCCTGCTGGAGGATGATAAAGTCGATAAGTTCAGCCTTCCATAGTCTATCATGGTAATCAATGGGTACACCGTCATCACCCAGAATGTTAATTTGCTCTGCTGCTTCTTTACCCCTTTGAACGTAATTTTTCGCCTTAAGCACATCGTTCACCCAGTTCTCGTCAATGGTACTGTTTAGGTGTTCAATAATCTCAGGATACTCAAGGTATTTGGAGTACGACTCCATGGGGTCAATAGCAGGATAGCGCTTGCTATCGGCTCGTTGCTGTGAAAGGGCATAGAAGCAACGGGCTGCTTTTTTTGTAGATTCGGTAACAGGTTCTTTTAGATTACCCCCTGCAGGAGATACGGTTCCGATAAATGTAACCGATCCCATTTCGTTATTATTAAGGTAAACTAGACCAGCTCGTGAATAGAAGTTTGCTATAACTGCCGGAAGGTCCATGGGGAACGCATCGGGACCGGGGAGCTCTTCCATACGGTTACTCATCTCTCGAAGTGCTTGCGCCCAACGTGAGGTAGAGTCGGCCAAAAGTAGAACTTTAAGGCCCATTGCACGGTAGTACTCTGCAATAGTCATTGCAGTATATACTGAAGCCTCACGGGCTGCCACGGGCATATTTGATGTGTTTGCAATAATTGTGGTACGCTCCATCAGCTTACGACCTGTACGGGGGTCATCCAAGTGAGGGAACTCTGCAAAAATCTCAACCACCTCATTAGCACGCTCACCACACGCTGCCACAACGATAAGGTCAGCTTCGGCCTGTTTAGAAATTGCATGCTGAAGAACCGTTTTTCCGCTTCCAAATGGACCGGGAATAAAGCCCGTACCGCCTTCGGCTATGGGGTTAAAGGTATCAATGGTTCGCACACCGGTTTCCATAATTCTAAAGGGCCTGGGCTTATCCTTATAGGCAGTAATTGCCAGCTTAACGGGCCATTTTTGCTCCATGGAGACGTTAATATCATTCCCATTACTATCGGTAATTACAGCGATGGTATCGCTTACTTTGTATGGTCCGGCTTGTGCAACAGATTTAACGGTAAATGTTCCGCTATTGAGCTTAAATGGCACCATAATTTTGTGCTTAACCCAATTCTCGGGCACTTCACCAAGCCAATCGCCAGCCATAACCGTGTCACCAGGTTTAACCATTGGGGTAAACTGCCAGTCCACATCGTAGTCCAACGCATCGGTATAGTCACCTGCTTTTAGGAACACGCCATCCATTTTAGCTAAGTCGTGCTGAAGTCCGTCGTAGTTCTTGGATAGCAAACCGGGACCGAGGGTTGCCTCAAGCATATGCCCCTCAAATTCGACAATATCGTTAACCCTAAGGCCTCGGGTGCTCTCAAACACCTGAACGTAGGCAAACTTTCCGGTAACCTTAATTACCTCGGCCATAAGCCTGGTATCACCGCGTTGAATGTAACAGATCTCGTTTTGTGCAACGGGACCGTCGGCTTCGATGGTTACAAGGTTTGCTATAATGCCTGTTACTTTTCCTTTGGTTTTCATTTACACATATTTTGATTTATTATTTCAATCTAGTTTTCGAACTCTTTGGGTAACTCGTAGGTATGACGAATATCGGAGACCAGTTTATCTAGCATTTGAGCTCCAATTCTGTTGTCAAGTTTACTCCATCGGTATACGATACCGGCTTTTACAAGAAAGGCCAGAATTTTATGGATGTTAAAATAGTCGAAAGTAGTCAGCTCATCAACCATATCCCATTTCAGCAAATCAAGGCGTCGTTCGCGTTCTACAATATCGGGCTGGTCTGCTATCTGGAGTAGTGGTTCAAGAAAAATGACCTCTTTTTTAAGCCCAAAATCTGCAGCTTGGCTCCTAGCAAGGGTTTCAACAAATTCATTGTGCCCAACTAGGTGTGGTGCAACTTCTATTCCACCATTCCGGGAATTGATAGCTGCCAGCGTATTGTTAAAAGCTATAAGGAAACTGAACCACTCTTTTAGAAATCGATTTCCTGAATGATTGATGTAATCAAAAAACTTCTCATGGAATTGTACTTCAGCAACCTTCTCTACCCTATCCGAATAGGCCAACTCTTGTTCCTCAATGCTGTCTTCATCAGACTGATCTTTCCCCTTATAGCTGGCATAAAACTTTTGAATATACTCCGGAAACTGATTTACATTTTCTTCAAACTCAACGTAAAGCTCTTGGGGGTAATTGGCCAATGGGCTATAATCCCTGCTACGTTCAAATAGATAGTTAAGAAAATTCTGGTTATCGTACTCTAGAAAGAGCAGCTCTACCAACTTATAGTCGTTGGGGTGGATGTTCTCTTTAATCTCATTTTTAAGATTAATGAGATTAAAATCTTTTTGCTCCTGATCGAGAAGCAGATCGGGTAACCCTGCAATAAGGTAGTAGTACTCTCTAGCCATACTATTTCTCCCCAAAGAGCTGTTCAATTATACGAGGACGCATGTACTCCTTAAACAGGTTTTCAAAATCCGAATCGGAGAACCCAATATAGTAGCTACCATCCTTTGGGCCAATCCTAAAGCCATACTTCAGATTCTTATCAGCTACTATGGTAACTTCCTGATTAAGGGTTCCTACAACCTTTTTTGAAATAAATCCGCTAAGCTCCTTTTCCTGAGCTGCCGGAACTAGAACATTTAACGCAACTTGTCCGGTTGAATTCGGATTCCAATTGGAAAGTGCAGCCTGAATAATGGTTTTAATAAAATCAACATCTTTAAGCGAATCTGTAAGCGGAACTTGTATAACCTTAGCTTCAATCAGCTTAGAGATATCCTGTTTAAGGGCGCTAACAACTTGTTTAATAGAAATCTCTACTTCGGTTTCAGCATTCTTTTTTAGCTCTTCTCCCCGCTTAGTTGCTTGATTAATAATCTGTTCTGCCTCTTTTTTTGCATCAGCAATAATTTTAGAGGCATCCTCTTTAGCTTTAGCAACTAGCTGGTTTGCCTCCTGGGTTCCTTTTGATAAGCCCTCATTATAAATCTTTTCTGTGAGCTCTTGAAGCTTGTTCTGCATAACATTTCCTCCTGTTAGGTTATACAATATGTTTAGTCGATGTTTTTTATTTTTTTTTATTACAAACAAAAATATGATTTTTTTTTTGATGCCCGCGAGCTTTTCCCTTTTTATTTGAAGCCTTTGTAGATTATAATAATTCTAAATAGGAAAGGTTGTTAAGAATGAGGATGTATCAAATCTACAATCTAATATTAGCTATAAAAAAATGCTCACACACCAGATAAAGAGTGTACTACAATTTCAATATGAGCAAATAATATTTTAAGGTTATGGCAATATCCTCACCCTCTGAGACTAAAATAAGCTCAGAAAAGAATGTTGCAGGACATAATCCTCCTTTCGTGTGTATGCTGTTTTAGCGCTTAAGCTTATCGAGGTTGGAGAGCGCTGAAAGATTTTCGATTTGGGTTAAATTGGTAATCTTCTCAATCTGCAATTGCCCATGAAGGTTTATAGCGTAAAAGGTAGTAGTATTGCTAATCAATACAGCCATTTCATTTATGGTATTACCATGGCTGTGAACCAAAATTTGGATATTTTCGCCTCCCTTTGTCGCAGTTACAATATCAACAAAATCAATATGTTTTAACCGTTTAATGCAGCTTGATGCTAGGTCATTGCTTTGATTATATGTTTGGGTTGAAACCACAAGAAAACAGATAGAGTGCGAATCGTTTATGAGTTCTTTAATTTCTTCTGTTCCTCTAACCTGATTATCTAGAAGTACTGAAACCATACCGGGAGGAATGCAAAATTGAACCCCGTTATGCGTTTTAGCAAACTCTTTGTAGATGCTGGTTGAAGTCTCTTTTTCGGGAGCAGAACAGCCTACGACTATTATGCAGATAATTGAGACTATAAATACCCTATTAAATTCTTTCATAGGCTGTAATTGGCTGTCAAACTTAAACGATTTGCTCTAAAAACTTCTTGGTATCCACAATATATCTAATATGCTCTCCTACTCCAATGGTCCCTGAATCATCCCATGCTTTTAGGCTAAATGTAAGCTTGGCATTCTGAATGAATATTAGCGTAGCCTGAGCATAAATTACTGAGCCCATCGGTGTAGGTTTAAGGTGCTTTACGGAAATGCTTGACCCTACTGTAGTTTTTTCAGCAGGTATACCCTTTTTAACGGCCATCATCGCAGCGTTTTCCATTAAAGCAACCATTGAGGGAGTAGAAAAAACAGGCAAATCGCCAGAGCCTACATTTTTAGCAGAAGCAGAGGCTGTAACTACTATTTTTGATATGAATGTATCTCCTATTTCCATAACGAATTTGGTAATTAACCCTCTTTATGATTATACAAAAATAGCAAGATTTTTATTGAGCCAAAGGATACAAAACAGGTATTCCGTCGCTTTAGTAGATAATTATTAAAAGCAATATAAATCTACAAGATTTGGTAAAACAAACAAGGGCTTACCTTTATGTTAAGCCCTTGTGCATTAAAGTGGTCAATTACTGTTTTAATCCGCTTCGGATAAGGAGAGGCTCAATAGAGGGTTCATGCCCTCTAAATCGCTTATAAAGGGTCATTGGATGCTCACTTCCGCCTTTGGATAACACATTGTTGCGGAATGACTGGGCTACTTCCTGGTTGAAGATTCCCTTTTCTTTAAAAACCGAGTATGCATCAGCATCAAGTACCTCAGCCCATTTGTAGCTATAGTAGCCTGCTGCGTATCCTCCGGCAAAGATGTGCCCAAAAGCTGGGCTAAAAGCAGTTCCCTTAACTACTGGTAACACATCAGCCCTTTTCATGTACTTAAGTTCAAAAGGAAGAATATCGCCGGTAAAGGGCTGGGTAATGCTGTGCCATGCCATATCGACCAGGCCAAAGCTTAGCTGACGGATGGAAAGATTCCCGGCTAAAAAGTTACGGCTGTCAATAATGCTTTGCACCATATGCTGCGGAATAGGTTCGCCGGTTTGGTAATGCTTAGCGAACTGATCAAGAAACTCTTTTTCTACGGCCCAATTCTCTAATATTTGAGAGGGAAGCTCAACGAAATCACGATAAACTGATGTACCCGAAAGGTTTGGGTATACTGTATTAGCAAACATGCCATGAAGCGCATGGCCAAACTCGTGCAAAAATGTGGTCACCTCGCCAAAGGTGAGCAATGACGGGGTTTGTGCAGTGGGCTTAGTAAAATTGGTAACCACAGATATGAACGGCCTTACATTCTGATTATTAGCAATGTACTGATCCCTAAAGCTGGTCATCCAAGCACCTCCACTTTTCCCACTTCTTGGAAAAAAATCCAAATAAAGTAACGAAAGAAAAGAGTTATCGCTATCGTACACCTCATAAACCATCACATCGGGATGATAGACCGGAATGTTCGTTACCCTCTTAAATGTTATTCCGTACAGCTGATTTGCTAAGCTAAAAACACCTTCTTTAACATTTTCCAACTGAAAATAGGGCTTTAGCTCCTCCTCGTTAAAGTTGAAGAGCTGCTCTTTCAATTTTTCGGTATAGTAAGCCCAGTCCCATTTTTCTAATCTTTGAGAAAAGCCCATGGATTTAGCCAGCTCTTCAACCTGTTTGAGTTCCTGTTGTGCAGTTCCTATTGATGCATCGAGCAGCCCTTCTAGAAAGCTAATCACCTCTTGGGATGATTGTGCCATACGGTTTTCTAAAATAAAATCGGCATAGGAGTTATAACCAAGCAGATTGGCTTGCTTAAGTCTCAGGTTTACAATTCGCTTAATAAGCTCCGAATTATTTCTTTCGTTATCCTTAAAGGCTCGGGTATTATATGCAATATACATCTGCTCGCGCAGATCACGATTGTCTGCATACTTCATGAATGGGAAAAACATGGGCATTTGGAGCGTAAATACCCAACCCTCCAGCTGGCGTTGTTCGGCCTCCGCTTGTGCTGCATCCAATAAGCTTTGGGGCAATCCTGTCAGTTTATCCAACTCTGTGACATGAAGAATGAAATCATTGGTTTCGGCCAATAGGTTCTCATTAAATTGGAGCGTAAGCTCTGATAGCTCTTTGGTAACCTCCCTAAAGGTCGCTTTATCTCCCTCACTTAAGTTGGCACCACTTCGTACGAAACCTTTATAGGTTTCCTCCAACAGGGTTTGCTGTTCGGGGGTCAAGTTTTCCTTAACAGTAGTACCATAAACCGTTTTTACCCTATTAAAAAGGTCTGCATTTAGGTTAATATCACTGCTAAAGTCTGATAATTTTGGTGCAATTTCTCTAATCGCTTGCTGTAAGTCGCTACTGGTTTCGGCCTGGTTAAGATTAAAAACCACAGAGCTAACTTGACCCAGCAGATTACCACTGAATGCCAACGCCTCTATGGTATTCTCAAAAGATGGTTCATTTGGGTCATTAATAATGGCCTCGATTTCAGCACGTGCCTTATTGATAGCAGAATCAATGGCAGGCACAAAATGGCTAACCTCCAACCTATCAAACGGCGGAGCATTGTGCTTTGTATTGTATTCAGAAAGGAACGGATTTGCTTTTTTTGAGTTTTCAGAGGTGCACGAAGCCACTGAAAATCCAATAATTGCTGTCATAATTACAATTGTATGTGTTCTCATTTTTCTTTTTTTAAATAACGCGCGAATTTAGATATTTTTACTGAGGCAGAAAATTCTTTACTGATTATTCAGGTTATTGGATTTCTTCCTTATATATTCATGCAATAGCTGTTCGTACTGTCCTGTTAGTAGCATTATCAGATTCCAAAGTAATACAAGTGATATTTGTGCAACACCGTTTTACCTTTGGATATTAGCTGCAACTAAAACTCTTTTACAAATCTTTTATCCGTTCGTAATAAAAGCTTAATTTTGAGTGAACCAATAAAAGCGATTCACTCATTTAAACTATAAATTATGACAACTAACTGGATAGGTCGATGGGGAATGTCCTCTCTAAGCGGAATTCTTGTAATGGTTTTCGGTTTTATCGCTCTTGCATTTCCAAGTGCCACAATCGATTTGCTTGCTATATATTTTGCCCTTTCCATTCTTGTTGGAGGCATTGTTCTTACCACATACTCCATACAGTATAGGAAGTATACGCCCAATTGGAAGCTAAAACTATTAGAAGGGATTGTAAGCACACTACTAGGGATTATTATTATCCTTAATCCTCGTAAAGCTGTAGATCTTTTAATGATTATTGCGGGTGCTTGGGCTACAGTTATTGGAGTGGTATTTATCATCGCCTTTTTTATCCGAAAGAGTTTTAGGCTTATTGAGATCCTGAACCTCATAACTGGTATTATCTCTTTGGCTTTAGGATTAATCATAATTTTTAACCCTTTTGAAAGCGTTCGGTTTATCGTAATCCTTATTGGTATATATACCATTATTTATGGGGTATTCTCTATGATTTATTCTGCAAAAACAGTCAATAGAACCACTATTTGGCTATCGGCTGAACCTGAAAAGGACGAAACGATTGCTAAGGGTGAATAGCTGAGCTATTAATTAAATTGCTAGATTTGTTTAATGAGCTATAACATGCTCAAGGCTTAATTGATTTATATAATAACCACATAATCAGGATAATAATTTATTTCACTTGAATTAACTATTTGCCATGAATCTTACCTTTAATTTTATCAAGTCCGTTTCCAACATCTATGATGAGATGATTGAGAATGGGTTTTCACTGGTCTACCTTGGAGAATTTAGCCATCAGATTACTAAGATGTTTACTTCCATGGCCGAATCGGATATGGAGAAGCAAAGCGAAGAGAAATCTGTTCAACGAAAGGTTTACCATGTAATGGTAGAAACCTTACAGAATATGAACAAGCACTCCGATGAGGTTGAAGATGGCAATATTGGTAGCGGGCTATTTATTATTGGCAAAAAGGATGAGATCTACTATATCATCACATCCAATGTAGTAAGAAAAGAGCATAAGGATTCTCTAGAATCGCTGCTCATTGAAGTTAATTCCGCTTCAAAGGATGAGCTAAAGGAGATGTATAAAACACAAATTAAAGAGGGAAAACTATCAAGCAAAGGAGGCGCAGGACTTGGCTTAATAGATATTGCCCGCAAAACTGAAGAGAAATTGAGCTACCAATTTTTGCAGCTGGATGATGAGAAGTTCTTCTTTATCCTTAAGGTTGAGATTAATGCAAAAAAGTTTGCCAAGTAAAAGCTAATCCCTTTTTTTATCCAACACTTCATGTAAAATACTCATACTCTCCCACTTGTATGATTATCGGTTACACATGTTATATCGTGTCATAAAGTGTGGTGAAAACGCTAATTGTAAAATGAACAATCTGTACCTATTAACAGTTAGTTGTCCAACCCCACCTAATCAATGGTAAGCTTGGAAAAGCACATTTGGGAGTTGGTTTTTCTGCAAGAGATGAGAAGTGTACAATTTAGTTCAATCTAAAACCATTATAACGATTGTTTTCAATTCCTTTCTGATTAAATACAGAACTCTTTACCTTTATCCGTCCATTATGGTTTTTATTAATTTGAGAATGTAAGATGATTCAAAACACAACCATAGCTGCCATTGCCACACCTGCAGGAATGGGTGCCATTGCTGTAATACGGCTTAGCGGTGCACAATCCTTTGAAATATGCGAGAAGGTTTTTATTCCAAAAACTAAAGGAATCCTGTTGAGCAATCAACCGGCAAATACGGTTCATTTTGGAGAAATTGCGGACGAAGGAAAGGTTGTTGACGAGGTGTTGGTTTCACTCTTCAAAGGCCCTCGTTCCTTTACCGGTGAAGACACGATTGAAATATCGTGTCACGGTTCTACCGTTATTCAAAAGGAGATCCTCCAATTGCTTATAAAAAATGGTGCTGTTCCTGCCGAACCGGGCGAATTTACCATGCGTGCTTTTTTGAACGGGAAAATGGACCTTTCTCAAGCCGAAGGAGTAGCCGATTTAATTGCATCTAACAGTGAAGCTTCGAGGAAAGTTGCACTGGACTTGGTTAGAGGTGGTTTTTCCAACGAATTGCGTCAGCTTAGGGAAAGGTTGGTACATATAACATCCCTAATAGAATTAGAACTTGATTTTAGCGAGGAAGATGTGGAGTTTGCGGATAGGGCTCAACTTCGTCTGCTTATACTAGAAATGCTAGGTCAAGTTGACGGATTATTGGAATCATTTAAGTATGGCAACGTGATTAAGAATGGGGTGCCGGTAGCCATTGTAGGCAAACCCAATGTGGGTAAGTCCACCCTACTAAACAGAATTCTTAATGAGGAGAAAGCCATAGTGTCAGATATAGCTGGAACAACCAGGGATATTATTGAGGATACAATTACCATAAAGGGGATAAACTTTAGGTTTATTGACACGGCAGGCATAAGGCACACTACCGATGCCATTGAATCTATGGGTATCGAGCGTGCTTACGAGAAGATAACGAAAGCTCAAGTTGTGCTCATAATGGTTGATGCCTCTGATGCTCCGCAGGAAACCATAGGACAAATTCATAATGTGCTCGAGTTCGCTTCACAGGATCAGCAGATTGTTGTGCTAATCAATAAAACGGATTTGGCAGAGCCTGATAATATAAAAAATATCGAGCAAATCATCTTCAGTCAACACCCTAAAATACAATGCCTTCCCTTGGCCGCAAAGCATAACACTAATGTAACACAGCTGTTGGATATGCTTGTTTCCGCTTTTGAACCTGCACTTTCGCACGGTCATGCAGTAATAGTTACAAATGCTCGACATTTTGCATCCCTACAAAAATCTAAAGACAATATTGAGCGTTCGCTCAAAGCCCTTGACGATGGACTACCCACAGACCTGTTGGCCATGGATATACGTCAGGTATTGCACTATATTGGTGAGATTACCGGTGAGATTACTACGGACGAGGTGCTAGGATCAATTTTTAGCAAATTTTGCATCGGAAAGTAAAGTTATTTTCCTTTGATTAGCTAAAGCCTTTTATTTATTGACTTTA
>CAZKPD010000021.1:20688-25748 GCA_964554585.1 uncultured Rikenellaceae bacterium | reverse complement strand
AAACAGCGCAAACCCCTCTCACGACATTAAAAGCATTGACATTGCTTTGAGGAGATAGTAGCTGGTTGGTGTATTTTTTTTTTCTGTTTTAGGTTTAAAGATGATATGGTAGTTTGGTGAATTGGGATACGATTTTTCTATCGAACATAACGGGAGAACCGGAAGAAAACCGGTCCGCTGGGATTATTATGGTAGCTGGGGACGAAGACGCTTATATAACGTTTGGGCTGAGCTAATAGCGCTTAAAAAGGCTTACCCCGTATTTTCTACAGCTGACTTTTCGATTTCTTTTTCAGGTGCAGGCAAGTACTACACCTTACTACATGATGAAATGAATGTGGTTATAGCTGGTAATTTTGACGTTACAGCCAAGGAGGTGATAGTACCATTCCCAAATACCGGTAAGTGGTATGACTACTATGAACAAACCGAATTTGAGGTGAGCAGCAATACGCAAACGCTATTATTACAGCCGGGTGAGTATAAAATGTTTACCACTAAATATATTAATCGTGACGACTATATTTTGGCTGTTGAAAATGAATCTAAGGTTTCATATTCGGAACTAAAGGTCTGGCCAAATCCGGCTAGCACCCAACTATCTATTGAATTTACTTTAACAGACAATCAACCCATAGATATTGGACTGTTTGATATTAGCGGCAGAAAAGTTTTTACTCTTTACAGTGGAAATGCCAACGTGGGAACTCACACTTTTACCTATGATCTACCTCAAGGTCTTCATTCGGGTGTCTATATCCTTAAAGTTGCAAACTCACATAACCTGATGACTAAAAAGATAATTATTCAACCCTAAATCAAATTAGCTATTAATATACCAAAGGCAAAAAATGAGTTTTTGCCTTTTTTTATACCCTCATCAATTCTATTATAAGCCTTAATACACTAAACAGAGCTAGCATAAACTCTGCTCTTCCACAAAATTTTAGTTTTGGCTCTCATGCCCAAATCGAATGAATGGAATAAAGGATACACAGATTAATGTCCTATTTTAGTTTGACTTTTTAGTCAAACCGTTACATTATTGTTATTAAGTTTGTCAATGTGCAACGCAACCCTCTACAGATGTCAAAACCCTTCATTATACTACTCTTTCTTTTGACTTTAGGAACGTATGTATACTCCGCTCAAAACGATAATTCTCTTCAGTATCGGGGGGTAATGGTAAATTTGCAGGGTGGTCCTCTCCTATACCATTTAGATAAAATGAGGATACTGGACGGAAGGCCGGCATACGCTTTTGAGCTCTCATACTATCTAAAGGGAAATGGTCAGCACGATTGGCATTCTTTCTATGGATTCCCAACCTACGGTGTTTCATACTATATAATGAACCTAGGCAATACTGAAGAGCTGGGCTACGCCCATTCCCTCTACCCTTTTATCAGGCTACCCATCATTGCAATACCCAACAAATTCGACATAAACGCATCCATTGGCGTAGGGTTAGCCTATATAAGCAAAATGTATGACCCAATTCACAATGCCAATAATATAGGTATCTCAACCCCACTGAATATTTTTATCCCTTTGCGGATAAACACCCTATTCCACTTAACCGATGGTTTTACCCTCGGTGCAAATTTCAGTCTGGCCCATTTCTCCAACGGGAATATAAAAAAACCCAACTCAGGATTAAACTACATAATGGCGGGTCTCGAAGGGCAATTTACCCTGTCGAAAAGAGAGTCCCGCACGATCAATACGCTACCCCTAAAAGAAAACCCCCATCGGGTGCAGATTTTTGGTTACGGATTTTTTAAAGAGGTTGAAACGTCGGTTGATACCAAATTTCCTGTTGCTACCCTATCGTTAGAATACGATTACCGCATTATGAGCCATTGGCGCATAGGATGCGGGTTAGATGTGATGTATGATAAATCGTCGCAATACATCTTGGATAAAATGGGCGTTGAGTACCAAGCTCCATGGCAAATTGCAAAGAGCGGAATTACCCTCAACACAGAGTTGTCATTCAATAGGTTATCCTCTATTTTTGAGTTGGGAGCATACACCTACAACCTTAATCCCAAGGATGATAAACTATACCAAAGGGTTGGTCTACGCTACAGGTTTTGCGATAGGTTTCGAGTACATTTGGCCCTTAAAACACATTTAAACGTAGCCGATTATATTGAGTTAGGCCTAGGTGTCAGACTTATATAATTATTCAATCAGCGCTTCAACAGGATAGAGCAACCCTTCCATACCGGTTAGAATGGCTTTTACCGAACCCACTAAAATTTTTGCTTCCACTAGAATGGGAACCCTGTTCCTATCATCGGTTACCCACACCTCCAAATCCTCACCACCCTTAAATATGGTTCCCTCTACAAGCATTACCCTGAATCGTATGGTGTTATACACCTCTCCGCTACGGGTTTTAAGGGTCTCTTTACCCATATATCGGATATGCAGATTATGTATCTCGTTATCCACTCCCATAGTTAGCGGAATCTTTTCTCCTACCTTAAATTGGTTGAAATTGATATTTCTACAGTAGTATATAGCGCTAAGCACATCAAAAGTGCAGGAGGTTAACGGCAGTTTTTCCCTTTTATAGGGTCGGTCACTAGTGTGGCTAATAATGTCTACTAACGAATCGGTTTTGTTAAATACATAGCGATTGTACGCTTTGTATTTCCCCTCATGGGTGTCGCGCTCAAACCAGTAGGGCTGAATGGTGGTAGGATGTACAATGGACTCAAATCGGTCACGAACCTTAAAGAACCAATCGTACTGCTTTAAGCTCCATCCTACCGATTTTAGGTGAAGTGCAGGTTTGCCGGTGTAAAGCGTATCGGATACCGAAAATTCTACATCTCCTGCATTAACCCAAATGATTCTCCAATTGTAAATAGCCCTATAGGTAACCTTCTCTCCGCTTTTAAAGTTCACAGCATCAACCTTACATTCCTGCGCATTTATGGAGAGGCTAATAAGGAAAATGAATATGGTAACGGTTATAACTTTTGGCCAACGCATAGATCAGTTTTGTGAAATTGGATGGTCGCAACAGCAAGATAGATTTACTCCTCTGCCGATTTTCTCTTATCGCCAATCCACTCTATTAACGCAATTACACCAAACCCTAGTATACCGAAAAGAACGGCAAGCATCACCTCGCTGGATAGGGATTCGGGTAAAACAAGATTATAGGACTCAACAACCGGTGCTCCTCCTTTAAGAACCATCTCACCCAGAGCATCAGTAATGTATATTTCCTGTTTCCATGGCCATAGGATTCGCAATGAGCCTAAAACAAAACCGGCTAAAAGCCCAATGGTTTGATCTCTAAACCTTTTAAAAACCCATGAAAGGACATTAGATAGCGCAATAATGCCCACAAGTCCGCCTAACACCACTGGTAAAAGTACCATAATGTGAGCTTGGGTCACGGCTTCAATCATCACCAGCTCATAGTTCCCCATTAGCATAAGCACAAAGGAACCCGAAATACCCGGAAGAATCATACTGCAAATGGCAACTACGCCACAAAGAATAAGGTACAGAAACGAATCGTTGGGTGAGGCAGGCTTAAGGAATGAGAGAGAAACTGCTATTGCTGTGCCGATAATAAACAGCAGAATTACTACAAAATTCCATTTATTAATGGTTTTGGCAACATAGTAAACCGAGGCAACAATAAGCCCAAAAAAGAATGCCCAAACAAAGATTGGAAAAGAGATAAGCAGATATTTAAGCAGACCGGCTACCGCAAAAATGCTAACTACCATACCCGTTCCAACCGAAAGCAAAAAATAGAAATCCGTATAAGCAATCAGCTCTTTAATCTTTCCTTTAAAAAGAAGAGAAAGCGCTGTGAGATTAAAAGATTTTAGCGCATTGATAATGCGCTCAAAAATACCGGTTATAAGTGCTACGGTTCCACCCGAAACACCCGGAATAACATTGGCTGCTCCCATGCCCATACCTTTAAGGGCATGAATAAAATACTCTTTAAAACGAAATTTCATATAGTTTAACTTGTTGATTGGGACGTATTACTTTCATAGTAAACAGTGAAGCAATCAAAATGGAGAAGGATTATAAAGCGTTAAGCCTCAAAAGGAATCCCTCATCAATTGTATCAGAAAGGATGCTCAAGAATTCGTCTTTGGCATTGGGTCTATGCCGAAGGGCCAGCGTTACTAATTCTAGGGCATGCTCTTTAAGGTCTTGCAAATACAAGGATACGGCATAAAGAACCTTAAGAATTGATTCTTCTGGGAATTTTTGATCAACCTCTTCGAAAATCTCTTGAACCATATGGAATTCTTTCTGATCAAGGTAGACCTCTGCCAAACCAACATACGCATCCAGCTCATCCATATCTATGCTTATGGCCTCTTGATATGCCTCAACAGCCTGCGCATGTTCTCCCATTTCTAGGTTAACCTTACCGCATACCAACCAATAATCATAATTATCCACCTCGATGGCAATGGCATTCTTAATGTTCTCAAAGGCCAAAAAGAATCGATCTGATTTAATGAACACCAAAGCTTTACCGTAAAATGCGTCCGAAAGTGATGGCTCTATGACCAATGCTTTGTCAAAGCATGCTATTGCTTTATCATTATCCCCCATCCTGTCATAGCATTCGCCCAACGAGGTC
This sequence comes from uncultured Rikenellaceae bacterium, assembly GCA_964554585.1. Taxonomy (GTDB): domain Bacteria; phylum Bacteroidota; class Bacteroidia; order Bacteroidales; family Tenuifilaceae; genus Perlabentimonas. The sequence continues at coordinate 21,109 of CAZKPD010000021.1, read as the reverse complement.
AATACCCATGGATTAAAGGGCTCAAGCTCAGCCAAACGGGTATACAGTTCCACAGCCTCAACATATTTTTCTAATGCAATATATGTGCTGCCCAAATTGTGCATTACCGAAACGTTATCGGGTTCAACGGCTAAAGCCATATCGTAGGCATATAGCCCTTGTGTGTAGTTTCCATTCTTAACGTACACAATTCCTAAATTATACCAAACGCTTGACGAGAATGAATCGATATCCAGATACTCATTATAGAATCTTTCGCTTTGATCCAACTCTCCTAGTACATCATAGCAATACCCCAGTTCGAACAGCAACCCCAACGAGTTGCTCTCTCTCTCATAGGCCAATAAGAAATATGGGATAGCTGACGATAGGTCGTCTACCTCTCGATAAAGGATTCCAATATTAAAGGCCAGTCCGGAGG
>CAZKPD010000021.1:0-20678 GCA_964554585.1 uncultured Rikenellaceae bacterium | reverse complement strand
AGGTGTCCTCGGTGGAGTGTTTCATTGCTTCCCTAAACGACACATTGGCTAGCTGCTGGTTTTTTAAATGTAAATAAGCCTCACCCTGTAAATAGTATAAATCGCTATTCTCCGGATCGAGAGACTTTACGATAGAAAGGTGGGCCAAAGCCTCTGAATATTGCTTATTGAGAATAAGTACTTCCGCCTTACGTAAGCGAATTTCTGTAGAATAAGGATGAATTTTGCAAGCCAATTCAAGGGCTTCAAAGGCTAACTTTTCGTTGTTCGTATTGATATAAAAATCGATAATACTCTCAAAATCCTCCACATCAAAAAAGTAATGCTGACGCTGCTCCAACATCTTCTCAAATCGCCTAACGGCAGATAGAGTATCATCATCATAATCGGAAAAAAACTCCTCTTCTCTCATACCAGCTTTCACTTCTTATATATGCGGCGAAGGTAATTAAAAATAATCCCATGGATAGGTTGTTTCGCCTATTTATATCAACAGTAGCAGAAACATATTAACATGGAGCTGATTATTGGCCCAAAAGATTCTGGTTATAAATTAGCCCGAACAAAAAAATCCCGGACTATGTGGCTAATCCGGGATAATAGAACTATTACAAAAGTATGCTACCTATTCCTAAAGTATTTCATAAACTGCACTCGTTCAAAAGCAGCAGGATTGTAGGTTTCTTTCTGGCTAAGCTTTCCTCTAAAATCCTCAATCGAAGAGAACTCTTGTTCTCTCATCCATTCCTCTATTTGTTTAAGGATAACACCCACCTGCTCTTTACCATTTTTGTAAAGTGTTGATGCCACCTGTATCGCATTGGCTCCGGCAAGTATGGCTTTTACTGCATCTTGTCCGGTATGTACGCCGGTTGAGGCAGCCAAATCGCAGTTTACCCTTTTTGCCATAATGGCAATCCACCTTAATGGCAAGGTTAAGTCGTTGGAAGTGCTTAGCACCTTTGAAGAGGTAACATCAAGGGTATTAATATCAAAATCGGGGCTATAGGAACGGTTAAACAGTACTATAGATTTGATGGGCGTTTCGGATAGACGCTTAATGAAGTTCCCTAGAGCGGTATTGTAATGGCTAATTTTAACTGCTACAGGAATAGATACCAGTTTGGTTACCTTATTGATAATGTTAAAGTAGATACGCTCATTCTCTTCCGCTGTTCTGTTAAAATCGGTAGGTAGAACAAAAATGTTCAGCTCGATAGCATCCGCTCCAGCATCTTGGATCCGCTTAGCAAAATCGGTCCATTTGTCGGAGGAAACGCAGTTTACACTTGCAATAATGGGAATCTTTGTTTCTTTTTTAGCATCGGCAATCAGCTTCAGGTAATTGGCAATGGGATCTTCCATTTCGTCATATTCGAAGTAATCCACTGTTTCGGGGTAAACAAAGCCAGAGGCGTGCATCTTGGTCATGTTCTCTTTGGTTTCCATGATGATCTCTTCTTCGAATAACGATTTAAGCACAACAGCCCCTACTCCCTGCTTTTCAAGCTCTAGGATATCGCTCAGTTTACTTGTAAGGCCCGAACTGGACGCTATAATTGGGTTCTTTAGCTTTAACCCCATGTACTCCGTTGTTAAATTAGGCATAGTGTATTTTTTTTAGGTTATTATGATTCGGTTAACTCATTAGGTCTACAGTAAATTAAACAGGTCACTCGGTTTTATGTTTAAACGATCGGATAAACTTAAATCCAAACATTTCAACAGAAAGATCTCGCAAATGTTTTGCAATATAATCAATAAATTAGCTCTTCGAGAAACAACTTCCCTCCCTTTATGTTTTTGCTTAAGCTTATCGGATCGGTGATGTCCAGTCCTTGAGTAATCTCTCTATGGAAATAGACCGTAGCCTCTTGCCCAACCTCCTCTTCCTTAAAATCAGGAATATGTAGGTCTATACACGGAAACTCGTCATTAGGCTCATGCCAAACTATCCCTAACCCTCTGTATTGCTTGCTCTTACACTGTATGACTACAGCATAAATCCCGTCAGGTGGCACCAATTTTCCTTGCTCTTCAATCTGAATGTTAACAGTTGGGTAATTGATTTCGTTAAACAATTCATTGCCTCTACCCAATGAACCGATAATGATATACTGATGGTCAAGATATGCATTAGCACGCTGAATGCGGCCCTCTTTAATAGCTTTTCGAATGGTTGTGGAGCTCACCGTCTCGTTCCGAATATCCTGTTCGGGAATCTCCTCTACTCCAAACCCCAGCTCTTGACTCAGCTTATACAGGTAATTAAAATCGCCAAGTCGATTGTGCCCAAAATAATGGTTAAATCCAACAACAATAAATTTGGCACCAACTTTTGACACTAAAATGTCGCGAACAAACTGTTCGGAACTAATCTTAGAGAACGCTAGGGTAAAGTTAAGTATAATCAAATGGTCTAAACCGGCCTTGCTAAGCAATTCAATCTTCTCCCGTTGGGAGCTGATAAACATTAACTCTTTGCCCGTAGTGTCCGGATATAAAACTTTGCGTGGATGTGGGTAAAAGGTAATCAGCACGGATTGTCCGTTTAGCTCTTGGGCCAGCTGATTGATACGATTGAGAATGGCTTTATGGCCGATGTGAACCCCATCGAAAGAGCCCGTTGTAACCACAGCATTTTTAATGCCCTTACTATCCTCAATACCATAGTGTATCTGCATAAACCAAGCGTTGAGTTAGTCACACAACACTAATTATTTTCAAAACCTTTAACAAAATATGCCACCTTTTCTATGGATGTAATCATGTCATACTCCTCTAAATAAACATTAGCGGGTACGGTTAGCGGTGTTGTAGTTAAATTTAGAATACCTTTTATTCCTGCCATTACAGCTGTTTCGGCAATGGTAATTGCAGTGTCGGGGGGTGAAGCAATAATAACAATGGATATGCTGCTATGATCAACTACCTTTTTTAGGTCACGGATATGGTAACATTTCACGCCGGAAACTACCCGATTAATCTTATTCTCATCCACATCAAAAGCGGCTACCACATTCAGCTTGGCACGTTTACCGGTAAAATAGGTTGTTACTGCTCTGCCCAAGTTACCCATCCCAATCACTCCCACATTGAGTCCCAGTGGATGGTCAATAATCTTGCCTATCACTTCTATCAGTTCTTCTGCATCGTATCCCTGCTTTTTTACGCTTGAATACCCAATTAGCATTAAATCCCTTCGTACCTGAACCGCAGTAATATTGTGCAATCCAGCCAGTTCGTGGGAGTAAATATGAGTTTTTCCTTGCGCCAAATAAACTAACAATGTTCGTCGGTATTCACTTAAGCGCTCTACAGTACGTTCGGGAAGTTTCATTCGTAAAAATTAAGTTATACAAAATGTTTAAACTTTTCAACACTTCTGCATCAACACACCAAAGTTATACAAAAAATGGTATTCACAAAAGGCATTTGATCTAAGAACATTAAAGCACAAATGATCAACTAGGTTCTATAGAATGGTTGTTAGATAGTAAGAGGGGTAAGGTAATTCGAAAGGTTGAACCTTTCCCCAATTCGCTGTCTACCGTAATTGTCCCTTTGTATAAATCAACAATGCGTTGCACGATGTTTAAACCCAAACCGCTTCCAGGAATCTCTTTGGTTTTGGGCGTTTTAATACGAGAAAACTCCATGAAAAGCCTGGGCAAATCCTCTTCCGCTATACAAACCCCTGTATCTGCTATCTCAATTACTACATCAGGCCCCTGTTTCCGTATGGAGAGCATTACTTTACCTCCTGAAATATTATACTTTATGGCATTAGATAGCAGGTTGTTAAAGATTATCTCAAATTCTTCTGCATCACCCAAAAAGGGGACGGGTACACTATCGGAACATTTCAGCTCTACATCGCGCTGGATGGCTAAAGGAATCATGGTCTCCATGGCCGATTTGGCTACAAGAACCAGGTCTAACTCGTTAAGCTGGCGATGTTTTCCTTCCGACTCAATTCGCGTTAAATCTAACAAATCCAATATCATGGTACGCATAGCGCTAACCCGTGCTAGAGTTCGGTCAATCATCATATCATAGGCAGCCAGATTGTCGCCAGCCTGTCGCTCTTGCATCATGGTAAGGTACCCCTCAATGGCATTGAGGGGAGCTTTAAGCTCATGCGACAGAACGGTTAAAAACTGGAATCGCACGCGTTTACCCTCCTTATGTAGGTTACGGGTCATGCGTCGCAAGAAGAAGTGCTTAGCAACGTTTTCTATGGAAGACTTTAGCTCCAAAGAGGTAAAGGGTTTGGGTACAAAATCGTATGCCCCAATATTCGTTGCTTTTACTGCCAGTTCCAATGATGCATAGGATGTGATCATGATAACCAGAATATCCAGCTGATTGTTGTTTATATAGTCCAACACCTCTACCCCTTGAATTCCGGGCAGCTTATTGTCTAACAATATGATTGCAGGAGGTTTTTGGTTAATAAGCTCTAAAGCCTCTTCCCCAGTGGCAGCCTCAATAAGATTAAAAGAGAAATCCTCATCCAGAAAGGGGTAGCTCACCGTATAGTTTTTAAGAATGCGCACAATTCCTGATCGAATACATTCCTCATCATCAACCACTAAAATATCTAACGATTCCATGCTAAATCTTCAAAAGTTTTCGAATCTCGTTGCCCAGCTGCTCAGCTCTAATTCCCTTTTCCAGATATAGGTCGGCTCTTATCCATTTACGCTCCTCATCCGAGCTGACCCCAAACGAAATTCCGGTTTCGGCCGAAACTGCTGTAGCAAGAATAATGGGTACATCGGGATATTTACGTTTCATCTTGAAACAGAGCGTAAATCCGCTATCATGGTTTTCCATCATGAGATCGAAGATTGCCAAATCGGGTTTAAAGTCCTCAATCAGCTCTTCTGTATCACGTTGACTTTCTGCTGTAACAACCTTAAAACCAAAACGCTCCAATTGCATCTTCGTTTGAAGCAGATAGTCTATATCGTCATCAACCAGCAGTATGGATTTTTGCTTTTTCATTGCTCTGCTATTTTATTCATATGCGTTTTACTCCTTTGGAATAGTAATTTTAAAAATGGTGCCTGTGGGTCCCTTGCTCTTGTCTGTATTGGATTCGACCTCAATTTTTCCCTTGTGCATTTTTACAATGCCGTAAATGGTTGCCAACCCCAAACCGGTACCCTTACCAATGCCCTTTGTTGTAAAAAAGGGGGTAAACAGCTTGTCCATATTCTCTTCACATATTCCTACCCCCGTATCCTTAATGTTAAAGAAAACCTCATCGCTTCTCTGTCCCACTTCTATTATTAGCTTTCCACCATTGGGCATAGCCTCAATGGCATTCTTGTTGAGATTAGTAAGTACCTGCATCATCTGTTCGTAATCAACTAACGCCCTAACATGTGGGATGTTACAGCTCACTTCGATGCGGATATTTGGCGGAACAATAATAGAAACTAAGCTATCCTCGGCCAGTTTCCTCAAATCAATCTCCTCCTTACGTAAATGGCTTTTACGGGCAAAGTTGAGCAATCCGCTCACTATCTTTTTACATCTTTCGGCTTGGGTTGAGATTAGCTGCAAATCGGTTCTTAAAGGGTGATCCTCCGCAATCTCATCAAGCAAAATATGGCTATACATAAGCACAACTCCTAACGGATTATTAATCTCGTGAGCGATTCCGGCTGACAGCTGGCCCATGTGAGCTAGCTTTTCGGAATGCTTAAGGGCTTGCTGTACCTTAGCCAACTTTTCGTTTGACACGGCCAAGCTGTTTACCGAGTCATGTAGCTCTTCAATGGTGTATGGGAGGCACATCTCTATTTCTGCCAGTCCCTCAACTATGGCAATGGCATGTTCAATACAGGTTTCGTAACCACAAGCCCCACAGTTCAAATGATCTTTAGTTGACAGCTTACCCATGGAAGCTAGCACCTTTTCTATCTCATCCTCAGGGGGCAATGGTAATCGCCTATCCTTTTCGCTAAAGGTCTGGGTTAGATTAATATCCTTAAAACGTTCAAACTCTTTTTGCCATTCCTCTTGGAGCTCGACCGACATTTTTCGTTGCACATAGGAGCTAATAAAGGTTTGCCGTTCAAAACGTTTGCCTCCAGGAGACATTCCCGGCCCCATTATGCACCCCTCGCAGCATAGAATTTCTAGGTTCTGGTTACGAATGCTCCCCTCCTCATACTCTTTAATAGCCTCCTGAAAACCTTTTCGACCCTCGGCCACAATAACGTTTCCTTCAAGCGCATCATCACATATATTCACTGTTTGGATAAGCCCTCGGCTTACCGGAAATATTGCACCTTTTCCCGACCATGGCGGATCGAACTCGGATGGGGTAACACTTTCCGACCCAATGCCAGCATGTTCAAACATTCCTCTAAGCTCACGGAATGTAAGGCCTATCTCCACTTCATCCGATTCCGCTTTTTTTGCAATGCAAGGACCTATAAAAACCACTTTTACCCCATCACCCAATTTTTGTTTAACCACACGGGTCATGGCCACCATGGGCGAAACAATAGGTGCTAAGTTGGGCACCAACTCCGAATGGTAATACTCTATGTAATTCACAATGGCCGGACAATCGGTAGAGATATAGCCCACTTTTGGGTTTGACTCTAACAACTTTTTATACTCTTTTGCCACTAAATCGGCACCAAATCCTACCTCAAACACATAGGTAAACCCCAAGGCGCGTACCATACCCACAAACTTGCGATAATCGTCTATGTCACTAAATTCTGCAGGAAAACTGGGTGCTATGATAGCAGCAACCTTTTGGGATGTATTCAGTAAATCCTTAACCTCGATGCGGGTTTGAATAAATGCTTTTGCACCCTGACTACAAACCTTAATGCAGTTCCCACAAGCAATACAGCGCTCGGTAATAACTTCTGCCTGCCCATTAATTATTTTAATGGCTTTTGCCGGGCACTCTCTCACACAGGTAAAGCATACCCTGCAAAGTTCTTTTACAGTGTACACTAATTTGTCTTGTTGGTAAGTGCCAGGCATATCCTTTACATTTATTGTATTGCAGATTCTTGAGCTGTATAGTTTACATGGAGCAAACGTTTTGCTTTGTGGCTTCCGGGTTCTTCTAAAAACTCGGTATAGAGGTTTTGAAGCATTGGGGTTTTATGGGCACATTTAATGGAATCACTATCGTCCACATCGTAAATGGCTTTAGTGCGTAGTTTTTGATCTTTTTCCGTACTGGCAAAGGGTTGGCCCCCACCATTTACACACCCCCCAGGGCAAGCCATAATTTCAACAAAATGAGCTTTTAGCTCACCTCTTACAATTGAGTCTAAAAATGGTCGAATCCCTGTTAACCCATTTGCTACTACAAATGTAAAGAGCTGATCTTCGATTCGAAGATCTAATTTCTTAAGAGCGCCTGACCCCCTAAATTCGTTCAGCTTAGGCGATGTCATATCCTTCTTTGTAATACTATTGTAGAGCGTACGTGATACGCTTTCGGCCACTCCGCCAGATGACCCAAACAGCTTACCGGCAGAACTCCTTATCCCAAAGGGTTCATTGGGCAGCTGTGATTCTAACAGCTGCATATCAATGCCATACAGTCTAATTAATTTGGCCAACTCTCTTGTAGATAGTACTACATCCACATCCGAAAGCCCTTTGCTGGTCATTTCCGAACGTTTTGCCTCATATTTTTTGGCAACACAGGGCATTACAGCCACAGAGAATAGCTCATCGGGTTTAAGCCCTTTGCTTTGTGCAAAATAGTTCTTAATCACGGAACCCATCATTTGCTGTGGCGATTTACAGGTGGACAGATGAGGTAACAGTTGAGGATAGAACTGCTCTGCAAACCTCACCCATGCAGGGCAGCAAGTTGAAATCATAGGCAATTGTTGGTTCGTTTTGATGCGCTGTAACAACTCGTATGCCGTTTCTACAGCGGTGAGGTCTGCTCCAAAGCTGGTATCAAAAATGTAATCAAACCCTATTTTGTGAAGTGCAGCGGTTAGTAAACCATTTAAATCTTTTCCGGATTTTAGGCCAAACTCTTCAGCCAACGAAACGCTAACTGCCGGGCCCAGCTGAACAACTACCTTTTGGATCTTGCTATGCAGTGCATCCTGAACTTCATCCAGATTTGATCGCTCATGTAGTGCTCCTGTTGGACATGCCATCACACATTGACCACAGGCAATGCAGTTAGAAAAATTTAGATCGTGGTTCATGCTGGTTCCAACGATAGTTTTATTTCCTCTCCTTAGAAACTCCAGTGCGGAAACGGACTGAACCTCATCGCAGGTTCTAACGCACCTTCCGCATAGGATACACTTGGCAGGATCTCGCACTAGGCTCGGACTGGACAGGTCAAGTTTCTGCTGGATTTTCCTTCCGGAAATTCTTCGTTCCCTGATATTTAGGTCGATGGCCAATTCTTGAAGTTCGCACTGCCCATTACGCTCACAGTAAAGACAATCATCCGGATGATTGCTAAGTAGCAGTTCCACGAGAGTTTTACGAGCTTTCACTACCCTAGCCGAGTGGGTCTGAATTTTCATTCCCTCTCTTACCGGATACGAGCATGAAGTAACTAAATTACGTTCTCCTTCAACCTCAACCACACAAATTCGACATGCGCCAGTGGGCGACAAATCCTTTAGGTTACAAAGGGTTGGGACTTTTATGCCATTCCTGGTAAGGGCAGCCAGTATGGTTTCGCCCTTTCGGACTTCTAGCGTTCTATTGTTGACTTCAATGGTAAGAGTCATAGTTCAACGGTTGAATATATAAGACGTTACTTAAAAAATACAGCAGAGAACTTACACACCTCCTCACAGATGCCACAGCCAATACACTTCTCCTCAACCACAAAATAGGGTGATCGGGGTTGTCCTATAATTGCATTGGTAGGACACTTCCTTGCACAAGCATCACATCCTGTACATCTACTCACATCGATATGAAAAATCCTCAAGTTTTTACACACCGATGCTCGACATTTACGATCGAAGATATGCTCCTCAAACTCTTCCCTAAAATACTTGAGTGTGCTAAGCGCTGGATTAGGAGCCGTTTGCCCCAAACCACAAAGGGAGGTGTCGCGAATTACCTCGGCCAGTCCTTCCAAATGGATTACGCCCTTAAACCTTTCCAGCGCTGTTTGCCCATTGGTACTAATTGGGCGACGCGTAATACAATCGAGAATTTCGAGCATTCGGCTCGACCCCTCTCTACAAGGAATGCATTTGCCACAGCTCTCCTTCTGGATAAAACCCATAAAATACTTCAGCATATCAATCAGACAAACCGAGCTATCATAAACCAGCATTCCACCCGAGCCCAATGAGAGTCCTAGATCCCACAGGACTTCATAATCGATGGGAGTATCTATTAATTCAGGCGGGATACATCCGCCTGAGGGTCCTCCCATTTGAACCGCTTTTAGCTCACTCCCTTCGGGCCATCCATCCGTCATATCAAGCAGCTGCCTGACTGTTGTTCCCAAGGGTACCTCTACCACACAGGAGGTTTTGGTTTTACCCGAAATGGAGAATAGCTTGGTGCCCTTTGATTTTTCAGTTCCAATGCCACAATACCATTCATACCCTTTATTAATAATGGAAGGTATATTCGCCACGGTTTCTATATTATTCACAGTGGTTGGCTTTCCTTGCAAACCATAGGACGACGGGTAAGGGGGTTTTAGCGTAGGCATTCCTCGTTTACCCTCAAAGCTCCCAATAAGAGCAGTCTCCTCACCACACACATAGGCGCCAGGTCCTTTCCAAATGCTAAGATCCAGGCTATACCCACTATCCATAATATTATGCCCCAACAATCCCAATTCGTAAGCTTGACTAATCGCTAACTCTAATCTTTTGCAAGCCAGCTCATACCTATTACGAGTGTAAATATAAGCCTTATTGGCCCCTATTGCATAAGCCCCTACAGCTGTTCCCTCTATCAAAAGATGAGGATCGCTCTCCATCAGCAATCGATCTTTGAAGGTACCAGGATCGCTTTCGTCTGCATTACTAATAAAATATTTCCGATCTGATGATGTCTCAAGCGTTGCTCTCCATTTGGCTCCCACAGAATAGCCTCCTCCGCCCCGACCTCTTAATCCGCTTTTTTCAATAATATCACAAACCTCTTCGTGGGTACAATTCCGCAATACGCTTGCCCAAGCTTTATATGTTCCGTGTACTATAGCATCAGCAATACTACTGGGATTAATAATCCCGCAATTGGACATCAACACCCTGTGCTGTCCGGCAAAGCATTTCAACTCATCATAGAAAGGTATGTTTGGCCAGGGTTGATGGAATGGGTTTCGATGCTGTGCCAAAACATGCTCAACAATGAGATGATTATTAAGTACGCTATTGAGGATGGTATGAACCAGCCCGGCATTAACCCTTCGGAAAGAGATTCGACATCGGCCAGGAAGCTGCACATCCATTATTGGATCAAAGGAACTCTGACCTATACCTCCCACTTCAACCAGCTCAATAGCTATAGATGAGTTCTCAATATAGTCTTCAATGGCTTTAAGGGTTTCAAGTGACCCGCCCACAATAGAATTGGTGGTTATGCCAAGGTATACAATAGGTCTTTTAATATTTTGCCTTTGCAAAACTGACATCTTGCTTTCGTCCATAGCAAATCCTTCTTCTGTCTGAGCATGAAGAAGATTACCAACAAAAAAGTCAATTTCATCTTGGGTAAAGTGCCGCATTAGAGTATAGGTTGTTGGTTTAAAAATCAGCTAAATAAGATCAGCCTAATCCTCACCGATTAGCTCATCAAAAATATTGCTAACCTTTTGCTCGGTAAGTTTTGTGTAATACACACCATTTATCGAAATTACAGGAGCAAATGCGCAGGCCCCCATGCAAGGGATAATCTCTAGGCTAAACGTTCCATCACGAGAAGTTTGGCCTGCGGATATTTTCAACTTTTGCTCTATGAGCTCCAGTAGGGTAACATTGCCCATAATATGGCAAGAGGTTCCTCTGCAGATTTGGATGTGATAATGCCCTTTGGGCTGAAATCGAAACTGATTGTAAAAAGTAGCTAAGCCGTAAATCTTACTTGTGGGCATGTTTAAATGCTTGCCCACTAATAGGATTGCTTCTTCGGATAAAAAACCGACTTCGTTCTGAATATCCTGTAGTATAGGAATTAACGACCCTTTACTTGCATGGGTATACGTTTCCAATATGTTCTCAATGCTGTTTTTCATACCTTAACCATTGTTTAGGTAAATAACAGGAACCTAACTTAGATGCTACATATTGCCCGATTTTACTATGGTTACACAACCATTCAAACGGTTGTTAAAACTTTCACAATTTAGGAAAATAGCGGTTACAATGCAATACATATTTTTAATTTGTATTAATTCTAACTTAATAGTATCTATTCCTATCATTTCAATGTTTTCCATTGAAAATCAGAATCATTGAAAGAATACTCATTTTAAATAGAAAGGGGAGTAGTTTTATGCCCACTCTACAAACCAATAATGTTTATATTTGTATGTTTTCTTAATATCAGCACACCACTATGAGTGAAAAGGTTGAAATTGTAATCTGCCTAGGCAGTTCGTGCTTTTCCCGAGGCAATAAAAATATGCTTAAAGCCATTAACACATTTATCAAGGAAAATAATCTCACTGACAGAGTTAATTTTCATGGCGGACACTGTATGGGCATGTGCTCTGCGGGCCCCAATCTAAAGATAAATGATAAGGTATATAATGGAATTGACAGCTTTAAGATTAAGCAGATTCTGAAGACCACGTTTGACCTTTAACAGCTAAAGGCAATGGAACAACTAGTTAAAATCGACAAGAACAAGTGCGTAAATTGTTATGCTTGCGTTAGGGTTTGCCCAGTAAAAGCGATTGAGGTGAAAGCCGAAACTAACTACGCAACCATTCTTCCCAATAGATGTGTGGGCTGTGGAAGCTGCCTAACCATTTGTCCTGTGAATGCCATCTCCTACCGCTCCTCAATGGATGAGGTAAAGGGGATTCTAAAACAAGGGGGGAAGATTGCAGCCATTGTTGATCCTTCTATTTCGGGAGAATTTGTAGATATAACCGATTACCGAAAGTTCGTTCAGATGATCAAAGCCCTAGGATTTACCTATGTCTGCGAGGTTACTTTTGGGGTTGATATGGTTGCCAGTGAATACAAAAAGCTATTTGAGGACTTTAAAGGAAAGTATTTCATCTCTTCGGTATGCCCTGTAATCGTTAGCATGGTCGAAAAGTATCATCCGGAGTTGGTCAATAACCTCGCTCCCATTGTTACACCCATGATTACAACAGCCCGAGTTGTTCGAAAGGAGTATGGTGACGACACAAAAGTGGTATTTATTGGTCCCTGTATAAAAGCTAAAGATGAGGCTTTTGCCTTTACCGATGATGGACGGGTAGATTCTGTGCTCACCTTTATGGAGCTTCGTCAGCTGTTTAAAGAGTTTGATATTAAAGAGAGTAAAGTAGAATATAGCGAGTTTGACCCACCCATTGGGTATAAGGGTTCTTTAATGCCCATTTCCAATGGTTTATTGCAGGCAGTTGATATTAGTGAAGACCTATTATCAGGGAATGTGATTACTGCCGAAGGCAAAAGCAGTGTACAAGATACCTTTAAAGGATTTGCGTCCAATGCGGAGACCATAAGCCGACATTTTAACCTATTCTACTGTAGAGGATGCCTGATGGGACCCGGTAATTCCAAAGGAGGGCTTAAGTACATACGCCGGACAATGGTGGTAAACTATGCCAATAAACGCCTTAAAACATTTGACCATAAAGCGTGGCAGCAAAACCTTGAAAACCATAACATGCATTCCATGTCTCGCAGCTTTAAGGCAAATGACCAAAGGATAACACCTCCGTCTACAGAAAAACTCAACGAAATACTTAAAGCCATTGGCAAGGATACCCGCGATGCCACAGCAGGATGTGAAGCATGTGGATACTCCAGCTGCAAGGAATTTGCCGTAGCAGTTGCATCGGGTCTTGCCCATCCCGATATGTGCCTCAACTTTTCTCTATCCAACCGTTTTGAGTATATTAAGGCTTTGGAGGCCACCAACGAGAAGCTGGCAAGAACCCAAGAAGCCCTTAGAGAATCGGAAAAGAATGCACGTCTTGAGCAGGAATCAGCTAGCGATGCCTCGGAAACCATAACCACTATGCTAAAAAAGTTGCCTTCGGCATTGGTTATCGTGGATAAAAAGCTGAGAATCATGCAGAGCAACCAAAGCTTTATTGATCTTTTGGGAGACGAAGCGGTTGAGATAAACGAAGTGGTACCCGGACTGGTAGGTGCTGATCTTAAAACCCTACTCCCTTTCAATATATACAACCTGTTTACTTCTGTCCTCCATAATAACGAGGATATTAAAAATAAGGATGTCGTATTTAAAGATAACCTCCTGAATCTCTCTGTATTTACCATTAAAGAGGGACGTATTATTGGAGCCGTTATTCGAGATATGTATGCACCGGAGGTGCAAAAAGAGGAGGTGATAAAACGTATTACCGAAGCGGTCGATATCAACCTAGCTATGGTGCAAAAGATTGGCTTTTTGTTGGGTGAAGGTGCTGCCGAAACAGAGCATATGCTTAACTCTATTATTAAAGCCTATAAAGAGGGTTAATCGATTTTTTCCCATTAAACAATCCGTTAGCTTAAAATATGACACAAGATTTCTTTATAGAGGTTAATTGTCAGCAAAGACAGCACGAAGGCGAACGCATTTCGGGCGATGTTTTTTTAAGCCAACGCATAACCAGCGAGAATAGAACCATTGTGGTGCTCAGCGATGGGATGGGACATGGTGTCAAAGCAAACGTATTGGCCAGTTTGACAGCTACCATGGCCCTAAAATTTACCAAAGAGCATAAGGAGATCCATAAGATTGCAGATATCATTATGAATACCCTCCCTATTTGCTCCGTTAGGCAGATGAGCTATTCCACTTTTACGATCATTGACATTGAACACGGGGGAGAAACTCGTATTTTAGAGTATGACAACCCGGAATGCCTTATTCTTAGAGGAAAAGATAAGTTTGAACCGGCTTGGCAATGCGTTATCCTAAATAGCGATATCAACTCGGGTAAAGAGCTACGCTACTGCACCTTTACACCACAGCTGGAGGATCGAATCATTGCATGGAGTGATGGGATTACCCAATCGGGATTGGGTAGTAAAGAGTTGCCTTTTGGCTGGGGGCTCGAGAATGCTTCGGCCTTTGCCCAACAGGTAATTAAAAACGAAAGGGATGTCTCGGCACGCAAGCTAAGCTCAAAGCTTATAAACATGGCCATTAGAAATGATAACCTTCATCCTAAGGACGATATTAGTGCTGCGGTAACCTACTTTAGAGAGCCCCGAAAATTGTTAATTACTACCGGCCCTCCGTTTGAGGCAGATAATGATGCCAAACTAGCTAGGGAGTTTAAAAACTTTAAAGGAAAAAAGATTATCTGTGGAGCCACTACAGTAGATATCATTGCGCGAGAATTAGGGGTTGAGGTTGAAGACAGCTTTGAGTTTACAGATCACGAGCTGCCTCCTATTTCGTTCATGAAGGGTGCCGACTTGGTAACCGAAGGCGTACTTACGCTCAACAAAGCCATTCGGATTCTTTACGAATACTCTGAGAATACAATGCTAGGCGATGGACCGGCAGACCTTATCGTTCACCATATCCTTGAAAGCGACGAGATCCATTTTTTTGTTGGAACCCGAATTAACATTGCCCATCAGGATCCGAACTTGCCTATCGAGCTAGAAATTAGACGATCTGTCATTAGACGATTAGCCGATGTTTTGGAAAATAAATTTCTGAAAGAGACGCACATCACCCTATTATAGCTGTTTTTTTTTGCATCATTGACACTTCAAACCACCTATCTTTCTCAAAATCATTGAGATAGTTTAAGAAACTTCTTTATTACGGTTTTATTTAAATTAAGTCCAAAAATAATTTGGAATAGATTGAACATTATCTATATTTGTATGTTCTTATTTAGGAATAATTCCTAAGTGTAAATAAATACTTTAAAGGTATGATTACTAAAACCCTAGTAAATTATGGTCTTAAAATTACACCACAGCGAATTGCTGTGCTTGAGGCCATGCATACTATTAATGGTCATCCTACAGCAGAACATATTATGGAGTATGTTCGTGAAAAGAACCCCAATATAGCCGTTGGTACTATTTATAATATTTTAGAGACCTTCATCGAAAAAGGGCTTGTTAGCAAAGTGAAAACTGACCGTGATGCGATGCAATATGAGCTCACTTCTGCCATGCATCACCATCTTTACAGCCAAACCTCAGATAGGGTTGAAGATTATTATGATGAAGAGCTGAACGCTATGCTGCTAGATTTCTTTGCACGTAAACAGATACCAAATTTTACCGTGCAAGATATTAGGTTACAGCTCATGGGCAAATTTAAAGACGAATTGGACAAAACAACCTAAAATATTTTTTAGGAATTAGACTAAAATTATTTACTAACAAACAAAAAATCAACTAAAATGGAAGAGCAAAAACAAGAAGTTTACGCAATGCCACGTATTGGCGACAAAGCACCCGAATTTAAAGCCGTAACTACTCAGGGTGACATTAATTTTCCGGCAGACTATAAAGGCAGCTGGGTAATCCTATTCAGCCACCCCGCCGACTTTACCCCCGTTTGTACCTCGGAATTTATGACCTTTGCCAGCATGGACAAACAGTTTAATGAGGCCAACACAAAATTAGTAGGCCTTTCTGTAGACGGGTTATACAGTCACATTGCATGGTTACGTGCTATTAAAGAGAAGATCGAATACAAAGGCATGAAGAATGTTGAGGTAACCTTCCCTCTTATTGAGGACATCTCAATGAACGTTGCCAAAAAGTATGGCATGATGATGCCAGGCGAGAGCGATACTAAAGCTGTTAGAGCAGTATTTGTGATTGACCCCAACGGAATTATCCGCACAATAATTTATTACCCACTTAGCATGGGACGCAATTTTGATGAGCTATATCGTATTGTAATAGCACTACAAGCAGCTGATGAGTTTAAAATTGCAACACCTGCCGATTGGAGACCTGGTGACGATGTGATTGTTCCAACTGCCGGATCATGCGGAGTTGCTAAAGATCGTATGGAAAGCAAAGACCCGGATATGAAGTGCCACGACTGGTTCTTCTGTACCAAGAAATTGGACAAAGAGAAAGTATTAAGCAAGATTATTAAGAAAAAATAACTTTCTGATTATTAGGGGGGAATTAGTTATTCCCCCTTTTTTTAAACTTAAAAAATCAACTGAAATGAATCAAATTGGAATTAGTAAAGAATATTCGACCAAAGTTAACCAAATGTTGAACGCATACCTAAGCAATGTTCAGGTTACCTATATGAACGTAAGAGGTTACCACTGGAATATCATTGGTAACCAATTTTTCCGCCTGCACGAGAAGTTTGAGGAGGTTTACGACACCCTAAACGAAATGGCTGATGAAATAGCCGAAAGGATACTTATGCTAGAGGGAAACCCGGTTCATGCTTTCTCAAAGTACCTTAAATTGGCTACCATAAAAGAAAAAGAGAATATTAATTCGGCAGATGACACCGTTCGCGAGCTACTAAACGAATTTAGAGAACTCCTCAAAAATGAGCGTGAAATTCTTGAATTTGCTGCTGATAATGGTGACGAAGGAACCGTTGACCTTATGAATGGATATATTACCGCTCAAGAAAAGCTTATTTGGATGCTTAACGCCTCCCTAAAGTAACTCTCTAACGGTTATAAATCCCATAAATGGCAAAAAAAGGGTGTTTACAATTCGTAAACACCCTTTGCTATTGCATGTAGCTAAAAAATTGAATCTCCCGAATAGGTGGTAAAACGTTCCAACGCTTCCAAACCCGCCAACGAATTGCCAAATTTATTTAACGGAGGCGACCAAACGCAAATACTCAACTTTTGAGGGATTATGGCCACAATACCGCCCCCTACCCCACTTTTGGCCGGAAGGCCAACTCTATAGGCAAAATCTCCCGATTCATTATACAGTCCCGATGTGAGCATAAGCGCGCTAATCCGCTTGGATTGGCTAATAGTTAGCACCCGTTCACCCGTACTGGGAACAACACCATGATTGGCTAAATAGAGAAATGATTTGGACAAGCTCTCACAGCTCATCTCCAATGAACACTGTAAAAAATAGAAATCTAATACATCCTCCACCCGATTCTGAATATTCCCAAAGCTTTTCATTAGGTAGGCCAAAGCGCTATTTCTAAATCCCGTTGCCTTCTCAGAATTGGCCACTCGCTCATTGTAATCAATGGAAGCATCTTGTGTTATTTCTCTTACAAAATCGAGAAGTGCTTTGCGCGGATTGGGATAGTGCGACAGTATAATATCTGCTATAACAATGGCTCCGGCATTGATAAACGGGTTTCGAGGGATACCCTGCTCATACTCAAGCTGAACCAGCGAATTAAATGAGTTGCCAGAGGGTTCCTTACCCAAACGCTCCCAAATAGATTCGCCAAGCACCTTAAATGCCAGGGTATAGCTAAAAACCTTTGAAATACTTTGAATAGAGAAAAATTTTCGGCTATCGCCCACTGCGTAGCAGGTGCCATCAATACCATGAATACTTATACCCAATTGTTCTGGCGAAACATGGGCCAACTCAGGAATATAGCGAGCCACATTGCCTTGGGAGGCAAATGGGCTTACCTCAAGATAAATTCGTTTAATGAGCTGATCAAGATCCATAGCTTTCAACATTTATGACAAAATTAGCCAAAACTACTAATAATCCTATCCACACAATACTAACAGAACTATTTATTAAGACCATTCCACTATCAGAGATAACTTCCGACCCTCCTATCTGAATGGCTAATAATTAGTAATGCCCATTATTTTTAGCTATATTTGTGTGATTCATAAGGAAGTGATGATTTCTTCACTTCCATTTCTTCTCAACCCCTATCGGATTGTAGAGCTGAGCTTACCACTTGTTTGGCAAGTGCGGGTTTTATTCCCATTGTCAAACGACTAATATTTTATGGTAAATAACCATTTTCAGAAAAAAATTTAACCCTTAATATAAATTAGCTATGTCAAACAAAAAAAACACATTACAAGGTTCGCCAGATCTTAAACAAATGCAGGCAGTAGTCATTGATCATCGTACAACAATTTATATTCCTATGGATGCTGATGTGGAAGAAGCACGTAAACGCAATGAGGAGAGGTCCACTCAGTTTTTCAAAAATGTTCGTTAACAACCTATCGTGACAAGTGACGCAAAAGCAATCAAAAGCACTAATTTGCCTTTTTATTACGCAACAGTTCTTTGCAAAAAAATGTTATAAAACATTGAACTGATTATTCGTTTCTTTTTTAAATAAATACATAATTTGCTCAGATTTCAGTTGTTTATATAGAAAAATAAGCATACTCAACCATCGGTTGATTACAACATCAGTGGCATGCCATTCTTTTCATTACCCCAATAGCAAATTGCAAATCTGTAAGCCCTGTGTATACATGATAAGAGTCAGTTTATTTTTCACCTTAATATTTTAGATTTGTCCTTATCAAATCTGAGTACTAATTGATTTTTTACCCCAACAACTATTAACTAATACTAATCAAGATGAAAAAAAATCTACTTTTTGTACTAGCATTTCTTGCAAGTGTTGCCGTTATGGGTCAACCTACAAAAGGAGTTTTAGTATCACACGATTTTTCCGATGGATTACAAGCCAACGGCTGGACCATCGATGCTCAGCTGCCTAGTTGGAGCCTTTCAGAAACCAATATTGCCGGCGGAACAGCACCAGAAGCATTATTGTATTGGGACCCAAGTTTCAATGGGATTACAAGAATTATTTCCCCCGTCGTGGATATAAGTAGCTTAAACGCAATTACCATCGAGATGAAGCACGCTTTACTTCACTATAGTGGTGATTATTCTGTAGGAATTGCAACGCGTAGTAATGAGGGAGCCTGGAATACTATCTGGAGTAGAGGTAGTGGTGATGTTACCGAAATGGTAACAGTTGCTGTGGAAAATGAGGATTTAGGCAGCAGTACCTTTCAATTTTGCGTTTACTTTTCCGGAAACAACTACAACATCAATGGTTGGCTTGTTGATGATATAGCGCTTAATTCTGTGCTTGACAACGATATGGCAGCATACTCAATTGATATGCCAGCTTATGCAGGAGCAGGTATTAGAAATGTAATTGCTACCGTTAAGAACATGGGATCATCTGCCATCACCTCTTTTGATATTCAGTATCAAATTGATGGTGGCACACCAGTTGTCGAAACAGTTACTGGTGTTAACCTAAACCTTACAAATACATATACTTACACCTTCAACCAGACCTGGGAAGTTGTTCCCGGTGAATATGAGATCACCGTTGAAGTCAATAATATTAATGGTAACGGTGATGATGATGATATGAGCAACAACTCCATATCTAAAAACATTACATTTGCTTCAGGTTCTGTGCCTTACCTTCCACTTTTTGAAGAGTTTACCAGTTCAACATGTGGACCCTGTGCATCCTTTAACACTGTTTTCACCCCTTTCCTTGCCCAACACGAGGGTGAGTATGCCATTATTAAGTATCAGATGAGCTGGCCCGGTTCGGGTGACCCCTATTACACTGCAGAGGGTGGAGTAAGAAGAAACTATTATGGTGTAAATGGCGTTCCCCAGCTATTCCTTGCCGGAAAAGAAGTATCTACAAGTATTTCTACCATAGAAACTACTCTTGCCGATCTATTACTTGAGGAATCATTCTATAAAATTGAAGCTGAAGCTGTTATTGATAACTCCAACAACTTCACGCTGAGTATTGATGTTACCCCTTACGTTACGGCCAATAACCTGACCTTGCATGCTGCTGTAATTGAGCACGAAACAACCGGAAACGTTGGGAGTAATGGAGAAACATCATTCCATTATGTAATGATGAAAATGCTGCCCGATGCCGGTGGAACCACCTTTAATGCAGTGGATGGTGTAGTTAATCAGTTCAGTTTCACCAAAGACCTAACGAATACCTTTATTGAAGATCCGGAAGATTTGATGATCGTTATTTTCATTCAGAATAATGATACCAAGCAAGTATTACAATCATATATGGAGGATATTGAGTACAGACTTCTTGATCGTGACCTTATGGCCAAATCGATTAATATGGATCAATTTAGCCTTCATGGTGATAAGGGCATTACCACAACCCTAGTGAATAGAGGTAATTTTGCCGTTACTTCGTTTGATATTCAGTATACGATCAATAACGGAACTCCTGTTACCCAATCTGTAACGGGCATTAATATTGACACCTACGCAACTTATGACTTTACTTTTACCCAGCAGTGGGCTGCTACTGCCGGATCGCATAACGTTAAGGTTACCGTATCGAACGTTAACGGTGAGGGTGCCGACGAGAACTCAGGCAACGATAGCGTGTCTAAAACCCTTTATATCGCTTCGCAAGCAGTGAACAACAAACCGCTGTTTGAACAGTTCACCAGTTCTACCTCTGCACCGAGCGCTGAGTTTAATGCTATTTTCAATCCTTTCATTGATAGCCATATTGATGAGATCAGCATT
>CAZKPD010000020.1:0-26207 GCA_964554585.1 uncultured Rikenellaceae bacterium | reverse complement strand
AGCTGCACCCTTTTCCAACGCTTCTAGGTTGGGTTTTGATACCTCTTTCACGGGAACTCCAGCATGATACTTAAGAGCACGAATGGTAGCCACAAGCACTACTGCATCGGGTGACAATCCGGATGAGGCACATTTAATGTCCATAAACTTTTCTGCCCCAAGGTCAAAACCGAAACCTGCCTCGGTAACCACAAAATCGCTTAAAGAAAGTCCCATTTTGGTAGCGACTACCGTATTGGTTCCCTGAGCAATGTTAGCAAAAGGTCCACCGTGAATAATGGCCGGTGTATTTTCGATGGTCTGAACAAGATTGGGTAAAAGGGCATCCTTTAGCAGAGCAGCCATAGCACCCTCAACTTTAAGATCGCGAGCATAAACAGGTTTTTTATCAAAAGTGTACCCGATAAAAATATTTCCTAAACGTCTCTTAAGGTCTTGCAAATCTTCTGATAGGCACAGGATAGCCATTACCTCAGAGGCTGCAGTAATATCAAATCCGGTTTCGCGCGGAATCCCTGAGGTGGTTCCTCCAAGTCCAACAATAACGTTCCTTAACGACCTGTCGTTTACGTCCATCACCCTTTTCCAAAGCACAGTACGGGGGTCGATATTCAGTGAACGGGTTTTGCTTTGGATATTATTGTCAATAATAGCAGCCAAAAGGTTATGTGCCTTCTCAACGGCAGCAAAGTCTCCGGTAAAATGGAGGTTAATCTCCTCCATGGGCAACACCTGAGAAAAACCACCACCGGCTGCACCACCCTTCATCCCAAAAACAGGGCCCAGTGAGGGTTCGCGAAGCACAACCGTTGTTTTCTTTCCAATACGGTTAAGGCCTTGTGCCAATCCAATGGATACGGTTGTTTTTCCTTCTCCTGCGGGTGTAGGAGAAATGGCCGAAACCAAGATCAGCTTACTCTTCTTAATCTTTTTCGGGTCAATAAATTTTAAGGGCAACTTGGCCTTATGCTTTCCGTAGGGGATAAGATCGTCATAGGCAATACCAAGCTGAGAGGCAATCTCTCCAATGGGTTTCATCGTTGCCGCTTGTGCAATTTCAATGTCTGATTTCATCTTCTTAAGTATGTTTTATTAGTTAATCTATTCGGATTTATGCGGATGCAAAGTTAACAAGATTTTTGACAAAGGGTTTAATAAAACACCGGTTTTAATTATAACATGCTTGATGTCAAGTCTCTATAATATAGGCGTTTTACTATGGGAAACGAAACATATTTGAAGGGGTTTCACAGGACATCATATTTCCTCATGATTCATAACAATCTCTAAATCCATTTTTATTTTGCAGGATTTCCTTTGTTTTTGTAGTTTAGTAACTGCATATGTTTCACAAAAACTTGCCCCCATGAAGCCTAACAAATCCATTTTACTCGGTTTAGCAACAATTACAACCCTTGTCACAATAACGTTTTCATCATGCATAGGTTTTTTAAACGCCGAAAAGAAACTTATTAATGAGTTGGAGAGGGTCGGATTGGTTGCTCAGGTTATTTCGGCAGAAAACTTTTACCTAGGAATTGCTCCTGAGCAT
Source organism: uncultured Rikenellaceae bacterium (assembly GCA_964554585.1). Classification (GTDB taxonomy): domain Bacteria; phylum Bacteroidota; class Bacteroidia; order Bacteroidales; family Tenuifilaceae; genus Perlabentimonas. The sequence continues at coordinate 24,655 of CAZKPD010000020.1, read as the reverse complement.
TTTGAGAGCTTAGCTGGAGCTACCTATAAGCCCTCACACAACGAGGAGCCCGAAATACCCGCGCAGTGCTGGATTGAGACAGGATACGGAACCCAAAATGCGTGTAAATATTGCCATACTGATTTTTTGGCAGAGATAAAGCATGGAAATGCATACCCCATTGCCGATGACCAAGAGGTGTATAGCTTCCCCACTGCCAATCTGAACAAAATCCTGTGGCAAAACATTATTTACCCGCAAAACATTGAGCAACGCCTTATTGCAGATGGTATAACCATTCCCGAGCTGGACGCGGTTGAGTATGTTAGAGTAGACAACTGGAAACCTGTTTTCGAAAAAGCCAGAGGAAACGGAAACCTAGATTGGGTTAATACCCAATCAGACCATGCCAATTTCATTCTATTCCCATCGCTTAACCCCAATCACCTGTTCCCCTACAAATCTGATAATCCTACAAATAGTGGAGCTAATGGCTATATTGATGAGGAGGGATTTATTAAAAATGAGCAAGATGCGCATACAGGATGGAGAGCGGTCAACTTTTTTCCGTACACTCTATTCACTCCGCTTACCGGAAGTGTTAGCGGCATCTATATCAAGCTATCCAAAGAGTTTATGCAGAAAGATGGAGGGTTTGATTTGGAGACCTATAAAAAGAATTTAGCTATTCTTGAAAAGAATATCAAAAACCAAAACCCTGAAGAGGCGCACTATATGGGTGATGCCTCAACGGTTAGGGTACACAAAGGGTTCTACCCTATGGGAACCGAGTTTGCTCATCCGCTCCATTATGTAGACCTAAATGCCGATGGAGAATCGGGGATTCGAGTGGACGGTGTGGTGGCAAGCAATGGCAACGCTCAGTATGAGTTTCCCGGCACCCGCTCCAAGCGGGTAAAAGAGATCCGCTACATGTACAAATGGAAAGAGGTCAACCTAAAGGATATTGAGGAAAAAGACAGTGATAAAGAGTTCAATACATATATTGGTGCAGAGGGTAAAGGATGGATTGATAATGGCGCAGGTTGGATAATAGCCGCATACATAGAGAACCGCCACGGAGAACTACGCCCACAAACCACTGAAGAGCTAGCCCAATGCTTAGGTTGCCACGCTAAGGTGGGTACTACTGTAGATGCCATTTGGTCGTTCCAACGCAAGCTGCCGGGCTTGGAGGGTTGGGCCGACATGAACTATGGGCACTACTCCTCATCAACCCCCGAAAAAACCCGACTAAACGATTACCTTAATCAACGTGCACATATGGGAGAGATGGGCTATTTCTACCATAGCGTGGTAGGTGCCGAGCTGTACGGTGTGATGAGGGAAGAGGTTAGGCGTGAACTCACTCGCTTTGCACATTCCAATCGGATAGAGCTGCCCTTTTCGGTTGAAACCATTCTGGATGACAATGCCCTAAAACTAATGGATAAAGAGGAGCGTATGCCCATTTTGCTTGCCAGGCAAGCATTAATGCGCCAGTACAGCCAAAGCCTAGAGTACTTGCAGTACTGCGAAAGAGACGATCAGTACTACATTAAAGGGAGCATTTTTTACCCATTGCCCCAAACCATGCAGGCCAACATTCAGGGTTACAGAAAAATTGTACTCGACCAAAGCTTTAATCTAGGCAAAGATGTTTTTGGGACCTCTGAGGATCATGTGCCATTCACCCTCCGTTCCGACGGAACGGTTTTGGATGAGAATGGGAATATAATTCCTGCCGGAAACGTTATTTACAGTCGTCAATATGATGAGGAAGGAGAAGGCATAACACCTACCGGCATTATAGAGGGAGATGTTTTTAATCGCCTTGGAAACAAATTGAACGCCTACACCCAAGAAGATGAACTCAAAGGAATGGTTATCTTTACCGGCACACTCGACCGATACTATAACCCAATTATCAGCGAGCAAGCCATTCGGAAATCATTAGTACAATAGTTCAAACGCCAATCCACACTAACCCGCAAATGCTCATGTCATTAGACACTATTATTGACCTTAAAAAAGCGTCCATATTCCAGGACGACAACCTAATTTTGGCCGATGTTAACCTGAAGGTAAACAAGGGTGAATTTGTTTACCTCATTGGCAAAGTTGGAAGCGGAAAAACCAGCCTTATAAAAACCATTACAGCCGAACTCCCTCTTAAAAAGGGCGAAGGTCGTGTGGGAGCATTTGTTTTACAAAGTATTAAGCCCAAGCAAATACCCCTATTACGCCGTAAGATTGGCATCGTTTTTCAGGACTTTCAGCTGCTCTCCGATCGCACCGTAGCCGAAAACCTAATCTTTGTGCTTAAAGCTACAGGCTGGAAAAACAAGCAAGAGATGAGCGAACGGATTGACGATGTGCTGGATAAGGTAGGATTAAAGCACAAAGATTTTAAGATGCCCCATCAACTGTCGGGAGGTGAGCAGCAGCGGGTGGTCATTGCACGTGCCCTACTCAACAACCCGGATATTATACTGGCCGACGAGCCCACGGGCAACCTCGACCCGGATACATCGGATGAGATTATGAAAATCTTGTTTGATATTGCTGCCACCGGAAGAGCGGTAATTATGGCAACTCACAACTATGGTTTACTGAAAAAGTTCCCTGCAAAAACATTGCGCTGCGAAAAAACCCGATTAGTCGAAACGGAGCACACCTCGGAGATTGATTTTGAAAGCTTAATGCAATAGGTTCTCTAGACGAACACACAATCCCCATCGCCTTCAAGGAATGTGGTATTAGAGATGGCTAACTTTTGCGAAGCAAAAAAGTTGCGGTTCTGTTTCAGCGAAAGCAGACCAAAGGGTTTTAACATTCGAAGAGAATGGCTTAGCTCATCATGATAAACCGTAAGCCTGTTAGCACCAACAGCCATGGAATGCTTTAAAATGATTTTAGCAAACAGCTGAGCATCTTTGGGTTGAAAAGAGGCATAAGGAACCGACACAACTCCATCAGTATGGTTTAGCATAATAAACCCCTCAAGGGTTTTATCTTTATACACTTTAATCAACAGCTGCTCAAACCTTTTGGGCGATGCAGAAAAGAAGTACCGCTCTCCTAACCTATCGCCCAAGGGAGATGAAACCAGCCAAGGATACCCCAAGATCCACTCCAACTCCTCGCGCTTACGCTGCGAGGTTGAACCCTCTGTAACCTCTTCAAACATTTTTACCAGCTCATCATCAACAGAAGCAATGTACTCTAAATCAGCGCCTTTTAATTTCACATTTTTTGCCAAAAGAGGCAAAGGGTTTACCAACCACATCACCCTATCCATTATCCACCATAGTGGTTTTAGCGATCCAAAAAGGCCTCCTCGTTTACGCAAAATGGGGTAAAGGCAAGGCCTTAAATAGAGCCTAACCCCTTGCAATGATTGGGTAAGGGCAAACTTTCCGGTTTTATCTAAAACCGCCTTTGCCTCCGGTGCGTAATTGGTAAAAAGCAGGTTCCCATTCCAATCGTTATAAACCTCATGCAATAGCAGTGATGATATTTTTTGCCTTCGATATGAAGGGCGAACCCATGTTCCACTTAACCAAGCCACCCGCAGGGGGGCTTCATTTACAAAGAGTTTATCAGGCAAAAGCGTGCGATAACCCACCAGCTCATCACCCATAAAAGCCAAATAAAGCACAAAATCATCGGCCTTTGCCCTAGGATTATTGATATAGGAATTAACCCGATGCCTGCTCACAGGCACCACATCCATAGCCTCATAAGCCGAGCTGCCCACAAACTCCTGCAGCTCAGAAATCCTATACCGTTTAATACGTATCATATAACCCCTGCTTTTGCTTACCTACCAAACCCTTGGCAATATAGTAGAAAAACTCGCCCTTTAATCGCTTACGTGCGCTAATAAGCGCAGTTTCCATGGGAATACGGTGCAAAAAGTGAGTACTATCGGTAGGTTTATATCCCGCTGTTCCTACCATTAAATGCAGCTGCGGTTGAGAGTGCGAGATAAAGTGCTCAAACACCCTCACATCCACCCCATCGCTGGTAAAAGGAAATGCGAAAACTTTAGGTTGGTTTGGTATATTCTGCTGAACCCAACCCACACTCTTTTGCACCTCCTCAATTTGCGCCTGCAAATTAATATCGGAAAAGAGTGGATGGCTAAGACTATGCGCACCAATCGTATACCCTTTTTTGCTTAATGCTAACAGCTCTTGTCGGGTTAGGTATGGACGATTCCGTTTAAGGTAATCCTGAAAATCAATTCCCAAAGCGCGGGCAATTGCCTCAATCATTTCAGAATCCTTATGGCTCAACTTTCTAATAAACGGTAGAATCTCTTTCATTTCCATTCTTGTTCCCAATACATCCTCAATCGCTTTTTCAATAATTGCTGGATCACTAAAACCGAGCATGATATTCTCAATTACACTCAGCTTGCAGCGGAAGAGCATATCGGCATTATCCACAAAATTAGGATTAACAAAGAAGGTAGCCGGAACTCCATAACGGGCTAAGATGGGTTCAACCACAGTGAACATCTCCCTAAACCCATCATCAAAGCTAAGGAACAGCGAAGGTTTACTGAAGCGTTTCTCTCCCTTAAGAACAGCGGGCACATCGTGAACGGAAATGGGCTGAAAATGCTTAAGAAAAAACTCCAAATGGGCCTTAAACTGATCCTCTGTAAAAATGGGGTAGAGCTGAGAAATATGATCTAGTGGCACATTGGATACCGTATGGTAAAAGGGAGCCACAATACGTGGACGAACCATCCCTTGCAAAACAGTGTAGGGAAAAATTTGACCAACGCTATGGAAAAGTCCCCTCATCATCGTTTAAGAAACCTTAAAAACCACGGAAGCCTATTAATTTCCAGATTGTTATACATAATGGGTGAAGCACCAAAACCTTTATAAAATCTTGCAACCGACTCCACATTGGAACCCTCAAAATCGAGCACCAGCTGCTGTTCAGCATGGTGATCTATAAATCGATCGATAAGGGCAAACATGGCACGGTTCTCTTTACCCTGTGAAGTAGATGAGGCCAAAAGGAAGACAACCTTACCGTTGGATTTTATAAAAAGCGCTCCGGCACAAAGTACTCCTGAACTATCGTAAGCACCATACACCTCGCCTATTCCCAATGAGACAGACCGCATAATCAGCTGCAACAACGAATCGAAGTGCTTTTGATTTAAGGGAACAATCAGATTCTCCTTCTTAAGAGCTATAAGATCTTGAGCCCTTAGCCCTTTTTTTACCGTTATATCGTAGGCTACAGCCTTAGAGATATTCCTTTTGGTATTGGTCGTATATCGGGATGAGATGGTAATATATGGTTCAATCAGATCTAGATGATGGGTTACCAATGGAGTAACCTGGGCTTTGGGGTACTGAAACTTTAAGAAGGTGTTCAGGTTGATGGAGATAAAACGAAATTTGGAGGGGATGGCATCGAGAAAACGCTCCACAACTCCTCCCCCAACAGGACCGGAAGAGAACAAACCCAGCTGCTGTGTAAAGTAGGGCTGATAGAGATAGCTAATACAAAACTTGGTTTTATAGGTGAGCGGGAACACCGCCTTGTAATCGTCACCAATGAGCGCATCCCAGCGATCTGCCATAATATCCAAATACCAAGAGTAGGCATACACGATTCCGTTCACCGATTGGGTGATACAGGCATCCCATTTGGCCTTGTCGATATCCTTATGCTTTACGTATGCTATTTTCAAAACTATCAATCCATTAATTAGTCAAATCGGTCAGCGTGCCCTCCACTCTGTCCAGCTCATTCACAATCTGCCTAAGCACATCTTCCCATCCTCTCCATTCGTTAATGCCCGATAGGGTTTCGTTATGGAATACGGTAATGAAAACACCCCCTACCTCTTTTACTGCTTTTGCCATGGCTACTGTTTGTTCCACCGCCTGGGTTGGGCTCAGCCTCAAACCCTGCAAAAGAGCTCTGTCCATCACCTGAAAAGGCAGAACACTCAAAGTTAACGGTTTTTCGCTGTTCAAATTGTAAAATTTGAATGGAGTGCAAGTGCTTGCCCTAAACCCTATGGTATCGGCATAACCCATGCTATACTCTTGCTCTACACCCATGTCTGCAAGCCATTGATGGGTTTGGGGCAAAGAGAATCGAAGAAAGTGCTGACGGCTGTGGGTTACTGGATGTTCAATCACTTTTTCTAAACTCTCCATTTGATTGGCGATAAAAATAGGCTCATAGAAAGAATGGTACGAAGGGTGTATGCCTATCCTATTCTTAATTAAAATTTGGGCTAATCGCTTTTTAAAAGCGGGGTGGCTAACCGACAGATTTCTGTCGTATTTGGAGTAGTTACCCCCCAGGATAAACCAAACTGTTTGGGACGGAAGGAAGCTCATCAGCAAATCATAGCTATCATATGGATCCTTATTAAGCCGAAAACAAACCAAGAGACGGCGAAAAGCATCAGCAAACCGAAAATGGAGCAAGCTATTGGCAAAGCCAAGGGTGTTGCGAACCAACCCTTTATGCTTATAGGCAAAAGCATTATCCACATCAATGGTGGGGATAAATTGAAAATCTTGTTTGGGGATCTGAAGTTCAGGAAAACGTTTTTCCAAAACCTTACCCAACTCCTTTACCCATAAATCCACCAAAGGTAATTGGTGAAATCCTTGCCGAACGGCTAAGCTCTCTGCTGACGGGAACCGTCCGTGCATATCCGGTGTAAAGGGCAAATACTCCTCATACCGTGAGATAAGGTAAAACGAAGCTGCAAAAATATCGAAGGGTAAATCACCCTGCGTTTGGAAGAAAACAGGCAACCCTTGCCAATGGGTTCTCTCTATTTCCTGCTCAGCTATCCCCTGTTGGGAAAGCAGCCCATGGGGTACTATTTGCAGAGTTCCCTCAACCCTTTGGGTTGAATAGGCAATTCGGGGTAAAGTAGAGGTAGAAAAAGTAGCTGGCTGAGTGGTAAGCTCCACCTGAAAACCCAACATGGTTCCCATCACGTGGCGGATAATATACTCCGCACGTGGCGATTGGCTATCAATAAGTACCAGCAACTTCATGGTTACTACATAAAATTACAAATCCAGCTCCACTACCGTAATCCCGGCTCCGCCAAACTCCTCATGCTCATCGGCAAAGGTTTTTACAAAGGGCATGGCTTTTAAAAAAGTTCTAATCTCTTGACGCAGGATTCCATTTCCCTTACCGTGCAATATCCTCACCCTCCGTATGCCAATCATGGCCGCCTCATCCACCAAATCCTGCACCTCCTCAAGGGCCTCGTCGGTGCGATAACCGCGCACATCCACGTCCGACTTAAAATTAAGCCGTTTACGGTTCAAATCAAAACCTACCCCTGTTTGGGGAGAGCGTACCGTTCGTTCCACCCGCCTATACTCTGTTAGCGAAATAGGCTCAAGGCGCTTCACTTCAATCGTTGTGAGCATGCTCCCAAAAGCCACTAAAGCGCTCTTTTTAGCAATTTGGATAAGTTCCCCCACGGTATCCTGTCCCTTAATCCTCACCTTATCTCCGGGTTCAAGCGGTTTGGGTGCATCCTGGTTGCCCATGGGCAAAATCTCACCATCGCCCTCTTTGAGCTTGCGCTCCTGCTTGCGCTGCTGTCGCAAGCGGATCTGCTCCATTTTCTTCTCTATGGTGGGGTCTGATTCAACCCCCTTTTGGGAAACTAGTTTTTTATGCTCTTCCAGCTGCCCCCGGGCCTTTTGGGTACGCTCCTTTTCTGCATCACTCTCCTTTATCTCACGGATCGTATTTTCAATCATCCGGTTGGATTGTGCCAGCAGCTCCTCTGCCTCTTTTTTAGCCTTCCTTATGATCTCTGCCTTCTTAGCCTTTAAGGCTTCCAAATCCTCAGCCAGCTGCTGCTCATACTCCTCGGTTTTTTTGGCAGAGATTCGTATCTCGTGGCGTTTCCTTTCCCAGTAACGCTTATCCTTAGATATTTCTTTAAGATGCTTCTCAAAAGCCACATGGTCGGTTCCCACTTTCTCTTCGGCCCGCTTAAGCACATTCTCGGCAAGGCCAATCTTTCGGGCAATCTCAAAGGCAAAGCTGCTTCCGGGCTTACCTATCTCCAACCTAAATAGCGGCTCTATCCTGCCCATATCGAAAAGCATGGCCCCGTTGACCACCCCCGAGGTGTTTGCAGCAAAATGTTTTAGGTTGGCATAGTGGGTGGTGATTACCCCAAAGGTACCCATTTGCACCAGCTGCTGCAAGATAGCCTCAGCAATGGCGCCCCCCACCGCGGGTTCGGTTCCCGAACCAAACTCATCAATTAATACTAGGGTTTCCGCGTCCGCATGTTGCGTAAAATACTTCATATTGAGCAAGTGGGAACTATAGGTACTCAGATCGTTCTCAATGGATTGCTCGTCGCCTATATCAATAAAGATTTTGGAAAAGATGCCCATCTCCGAGTTTTCCAGAACGGGCGGCAACATGCCGCATTGGAGCATATACTGTGCAATACCCACCGTTTTTAGGCACACGGATTTCCCCCCGGCATTGGGTCCTGAGATTAGCAATACTCGTTCCTGCTGATTGAGCGTAATATCCAAAGGCACAACCTGCTTATGCTCTTTTTTTAGCGCTTGCATTAGGATGGGGTGCACCGCCTGACGAAGGTAAACGTTTGGCTTATCGTTAAGAATAGGTTTTGCCCCCGACACATTTACCGCAAAAAGCCCTTTGGCGCGAATAAAATCTATCTCACCCAAAAAGTCGTGCGCCTGCATAAGCTCCGGTAAATAGGGTCGAATGCTATCAGTAAATTCAGTAAGGATGCGAATAATCTCACGCCGTTCATCGTACTCCAGCTCCCGAATCTCATTGTTGAGCTCCACTACCTCAACGGGTTCGATAAACACTGTCTTTCCCGTGGCCGACTCGTCGTGTACAATCCCTTTTAGCTTTCGCTTATGCGAAGCATTAATGGGTATAACCATACGCCCATCCCGGATGGATGCAGAGGAATCCTCATCGGTAAGCCCCTGTGCCTGTGCAGAGCGAAGGATAGCGCTCATGCGCTTAGACACCAACCCCTGTTTAGAAATTATTTCGGCACGAATACGCGCCAATTCGGGTGAAGCGTTATCCTTAATCTTCCCAAAACGGTTCAGAATAGCATCTATCCGCTCCACCACATAGGGAAAGAAATCCACATCCTTTGCCAGCTGAGCCAAAGCAGGATATTTCACCTTTTCGCCCCTGCGCAAAAAGCCGACAACACCCTTAATGGCCGACAAGGATTTATGCAAAGCAAAAACCTCATCCTCATCCAGCCAGGTTCCAATAGGCTTAATTCGCTCAAGCAATGGGATTGTATCCAAAAAACCATCGGTGGGAAACGAATTCTCAAACAGGCAGATGGATTTCATCTCATCAACCTGTTCAAGAAGTGTGGAAATAGTATGATAATCAACCTCAAACAGCGTATCATAGACCTTCCTTTCGCCCATGGGGCATAGGCAAAAGCCAGCCACTTGCCTTCGAATGGCATTAAAACCTATCTTCTCCTCAAAGGTATTTGGGTAAATACTTTGCATCTATTTAGAATACGTAAATCGCTAACAAAGATAACAATAGTTTAGGTTACAGCCGATTTGAACAAATGTTTTTCACTGAGAATCACACTGAGAATTAGCCAAAACCGATTACATACACAAGGGGATATTGGTTGATGTTTAATTCCGACATATACAATAAAAGTCAATCAATCACTACGCATACAGCTCTATATGTGAACACTACATCTTTTAGAAAGGCTCTTTAAATATTTTTATTTACATAAAAAGCTGGCAGATAAAAATTGACACTTTTGACACTTCTCTTTTAGTACCTGTGATAACTAATTTTAGTTACTCAAAAAAATAACCAAGCCTAGCAAAAGGCATAAATGTTAAATTTAAACTATAAACCATGAGAAAAATTTTATTTCCAGTATTGTTCATGAGCTCATTCTTGCTTGGGCACGCTCAAAATATAGAGCTTATACAGGACATTAACCCAAGTGGGGACTCGGATCCCAACTATTTTTTTGAATTTCAGAACAAGCTACTTTTTACTGCAAAAACTGCATCGCATGGTGAGGAGCTTTGGATTACCAATGGCACCACAAATGGGACCTTTATGTTAAAAGACATCAATGTCGGAACCACTGGTTCAGCCCCCCGCTCCTTTGCTGAGTACAAAGGGAAAGTGTACTTTAGAGCTAATCACGCAACCTATGGAAATGAATTATGGTATACCGATGGGACTCCCGAGGGAACAAGTTTATTGAAAGACCTTAACCCTTCGGGTGATGGAGCAGAATTTACATTTTTAACCTATAAGGACAAACTCTACTTTACTGCTAACGACGGCACTAATGGCTTAGAGTTGTGGGCAACCGATGGAACTCCCAACAACACGCTGATGATAAAGAACATTAACCCAACAGGGGATGGTTCAGTTAGAAACCTTACAATCTATAAAGATAAGCTGTATTTTACGGCCAAGAGTTCAAATGTTGGGCTGGAACTATGGGAAAGTGACGGCACCACTGCAGGCACCGTAAAAGTAAAAACCTTGAAAGAAACCGGAACGATGGAAACTGCCGCCAATTTCATCGTTTTTAAAAATAAACTCTATTTTACTTTTAATGACGGCACCAATGGCAACGAGCTTTGGGTAACTGATGGCACATCTAGTGGTACAAAACTATTTAAGGATATGTATCCCGGTTCTGGTAGCTCCAACCCTAGCAATATGATAGTGTACAACGACTATCTAATTTTTTCTGCAGAGGTTGAGTACGGTAGCAAAAGACTTTGCCGAACTGATGGAACAGCATCGGGAACTACCGTCATAAAAGATGTTACACCGGGTCATAGTACAACATTTGCTGCGCCATTCGTTCATTATAAGGGTAAGATTTACTTTGCGGCTCGTTTCAGTTCAACATCTATTTATAGTGCCATTTATGAAACCGATGGAACCACAGGAGGAACCAAAAAGGTTATAGAGATAGAGGAAAATGATGTCTCCTTAATGGACAATCTTATAGTACATAAAGGGTTATTATATTTCACCAACACTGTTTCGTTATACGAAAACCATTTATGGGTTACCGATGGCACCCAAGAGGGAACAAAAATGATTACTCCCGACATATATAATGGTGAATATATTGGCCCCTCCCGTCTAACTTCTTTAGGTAATTTATTGATATTTAAAGCAAAATATGTTGATTCCATCGGAAATGAGCTTTATAAATACACTGCAGAAGGTACCGATGTAACAACACCGGAAAATATTCAACAAATTAAGCTATACCCCAACCCATCTAACGGTATTATAACTCTTAATGCAACCGAGATGCATGGGGGTGGAACCATTGAAGTGTTTAGTATTATTGGAGTAAATGTATACGCCAACCAAGTGGAATCACTTATGAATTCAACTATTGATATAACCAATCAACCTGCCGGAGTTTATATTGTAAAGGTGACTAGCCCACAGGGTATCCGAACCCAAACGATAATTAAAAAGTAGTAAGTTACAACCTTAAACCTTTATATAGCTGTTTCTTTAGTCCCCGATCTTTTTCGGGGGCTATTTTTTTTTGTAGAGATGCCTATTTGCGGACCTACCAAGGTAGGCAGATTTGCGCATTTGCAAATGCGCGTTTACCGATTCACGATTCCCTACACAATCCCCGCGAAACCCATAAAAGCAAGGGCCAGAATCCCTGCGGTAATCAACGAAATGGGAGCGCCTTTCATCCCTTTGGGAATATCTACCAAATCTAATGCTTCACGAATACCGGCAAACACAACCAGTGCCAGCGCAAAACCAATGGCATTAGAAACGGCAAATACAACGCTTTGCAACAGGTTAAACTCCTTTTGTACCAAAAGGATGGCCACACCCAGGATTGTACAGTTGGTAGTAATCAGTGGAAGAAATACCCCCAAAGCCTGGTAAAGCGAAGGGCTTACCTTTTTAAGGATAATCTCAACCATTTGAACCAAGGCAGCAATAATAAGGATATAGGTTACCGTTTGCATATAGCCAATACCTAACGGCAGCAGAATATAGTACATGGCCAAGTAGGTGACAATGGCCGAAAGGGTCATCACAAAGGTAACCGCACCCCCCATGCCAAGGGCAGTTTCAATCTTATTGGAAACTCCAAGGAATGGGCAAATGCCCAGAAATTGGGTCAACACAATATTGTTGACAAATACCGCCGATATAATTATAATAATATATTCCATACTCCTGTCTATTTACTTCTTTGCGATATTCTGTTCATTGTAGCAATAATAAATCCTAGGGCAATAAATGCGCCCGGAGCCAAAACGAATATGATCATGGCATAGGTTTCGGGGAAAAGGGTAATGCCAAACAGCTTTCCACTTCCCAGTATTTCGCGGATAGAACCCAGAAGGGTAAGGGCAAAAGCAAATCCCAACCCCATACCCAAACCGTCAATAAGCGAAGACCATACGGTATTTTTAGAGGCAAATGCTTCGGCCCTGCCCAGTACAATACAGTTAACCACAATGAGCGGAATGAATAGCCCCAGCTGCTCGTGCAGCGCAGGAAGGAAACCCTCCATACTCAGGTCAACCATGGTTACAAACGAGGCCACAATAACAATATAGGAAGGGATACGAACCTTATCGGGTATCACATTTTTAACCAACGAAATGGCCACATTGGCCATAACCAGCACAAATGTGGTTGCCAGCCCCATGCCCAATCCGTTAAGGGCGCTGGTGGATGTTCCCAGCGTGGGGCACATCCCCAGGAGCATCACAAAAACCGGATTCTCCTTGATAAAACCTTTGGTTAAATTTTGCATCTGATTCATTGCACACCTCCTTCCTTAACAAGGGCATCGTAGGCCCTTTGCACTGCATCGCAGTATGCACGTGAGCTGATGGTTGAAGCGGTTATGGCATCCACATCGCCCCCATCCTTTTTCACAATAAGCTTAAAATCTTTTGGGTTTTTTCCCTGAAACTGAACGCTAAAATTTGATTTCTTACTCTCCATCTTGTCGCCCAATCCCGGTGTCTCCTTATGGTCAATCACCTCAATGGCGTGAATGCTCCCATCGGAAAGGAAGCCCACCATCAGGCCAATCTCTCCTCCAAACCCATTTTTTGAGAATGTTTGAATAGCCGTTCCTACCGATTCTCCATCACGAGTGGCAGGGTAAAAGGTTAGACTTCCTCCTTCCACCTCCACTTCATACTTTTGGGAAGACGGATTATTGTCAAATTGCGGCAGTACCTTACTAATGGCGCTATTCACCTTGGCCATTTTTGCCTCTTGAATGGGGGCTTGGGTTAGGGTGTATACAAACCCCAAGCTGGCTGCCGAGAGCAGGGTTATCACCAGCAGGGTTAGGGTCATACTTTTAAATGTTGATTCTTTAGACATGTTTCTTCACCTCCTCTCCAAATCGTTTGGGTTTAACGTACCGATTGATAAGCGGCACAAATGCATTCATTATCAGAATGGCAAAGGACATTCCTTCGGGGTATGCGCCCCAAACTCTAATGACCACAGTTATTACACCTATCCCTATCCCAAAAATCCACATTCCGCTTGGGTGCATGGGTGAGGTAACATAGTCGGTTGCCATAAATATTGCCCCCAGCATTACTCCTCCTGTTAACAGGTGAAAAATGGGGTCGGCATTGGCCTCAGGGTTAATCAACCATAAAATTCCTGTAAATACCCCTATAGCAGCAAAAATTGAGATGGGAATATGCCAAGATATTACCTTGGTCACAAGCAAAATTACAAACCCTATAAGCAGAGCAAATGCCGCTACCTCTCCCAAGGATCCTCCCATGTTTCCGATTAGAAGTTGCAACTTACCCGGAATTTGGGTTGATAAGTTGCTCATCAGCTCCCCATTGGCTAACCCTTCTTTTACAATACCCAAGGGTGTTGCTCCGGTTACCGCATCGGTATAGACCATGCGCGAAGCAAGGGGTACAGGCCAACTGGTCATCTGTACGGGGAATGAGATAAGCAAAAAAACACGCCCCACAAGGGCAGGATTAAACGGGTTTTGTCCCAACCCCCCAAAGCTCATCTTGGCAATGCCAATGGCAACCAAAGCACCAATCACCACTATCCACCAAGGTAGGTTTGCAGGCAGATTAAAAGCCAACAGGATGCCGGTTACCACTGCGGAACCGTCGGTAATTGTGGGATTAACCTTAAGGATAAACCGTTGGATAATGTACTCAAAAAGCAGACAAGACACAACAGAAACCGCTGTTACCACTAGTGCTCCAATGCCAAAAAAGTAGATAGAAACCACCAGTGAGGGCATCAATGCTAATACTACCAAAAGCATTACCTTTTGAGTAGAATTGCCTCCATGCACATGCGGTGATGGTGATAGAACAAGTAAATTCTTCATTATATATCAAGTTTACATCTTGTTTACCAATGCCCGCTACTTGCGGGCTCTAATCATTGCGCTAACATTGGCTTTGCCCAAACGGATATGGTCTAGCAGCGGCAAATGGGCAGGGCAGGTAAAGCTACATGAGCCGCACTCAATGCAATCGAGGATACGCTCATGCTCCATGCGCTCAGCCATTTTGCGCTGCGAAAGGCGATTGAGCAGGTATGGTTCGAGCCCCATGGGGCAAACGCTAACACATTTGGCGCAACGAATACAGGCAGGCTGCTCGGGCAAACGCATCGACTCATTAGCTGGTACCAAAACTATTCCCGAGGTACCCTTAGTGATTGGAACTTCCACAGTAGTTATGGCTTTCCCCATCATTAAACCTCCGCTTATAATCTTTGCCGTGCTTTCAGGCAATCCGCCTGCAGCTTCAATCAAATGATTAGTAGGGGTTCCTACCCTTACCGAATAATTACCGGGCTTAGTTACCTCTTCCCCTGTAATGGTTACTATGCGTTCCACCAAGGGCTTATTCAGCTGAACTGCCTCATAAACAGCCAATGTGGTTCCCACATTATGCACCACCGTACCCACATCAATGGGCAAACCTCCCGAGGGTACCTCACGATTGATTAGCGCTTTAATCAGCTGCTTTTCACCCCCCTGCGGATATTTCACCTTAAGGGCATGCACCTCAATGCCACCCTCCGGTTGCTTTGCAGCTAGCTGCTTAAGGTGCGCAATGGCATCGGGCTTGTTATTCTCAATACCGATGAGCGCGCGATCCACTCCGAGCACTTTTTTCAACAGTCGGATTCCCACCATCAGCTCCTCGCCCTTCTCCAGCATCAGCCTATGGTCGGAAGTTAGAAAAGGCTCGCACTCCACACCGTTAATAATAAGCACATGGGCATGTTTCCCGCCGGGAATGGTTAGCTTAACATGCGAGGGGAAGGTTGCCCCACCCATGCCCACAATACCTGCCCCATTTATTTTTGCCAAAATCTCCTCTGCGGACAAAGAGATATTCGCTTTTAGGGTAGAGGTTCTGTCAATCTCGGGCAACCACTCATCGCCCTCCACGTCAATGGTTACAGCAGGTCGCTTATAGCCCGAAAGATCCGTTATTGGGTCTAACGAAACCACAGTTCCCGAAACGGAAGAGTGGATATTGGCCGAAACGAAACCGGCACTTTTGGCAATTAGCTGCCCTGCCAGCACCCTGTCGCCTTTGGCGACAACCGGGGTTGCGGGAACGCCAATATGCTGTGCAATGGGAATAACCACCTGCTTTGGTAATGGCAGTACCGCAATGGGTACATGTGCCGTAAGCTTGTTTTCGGGGGGATGAACCCCTCCTTTCGCGAACGTTTTCAACACGATGGTCTTTATTTAGTATTATAACCGTATTACCTTTTTCAAGAGTAATGAACTATGCGATTTCCACCTCATTCTGTGGCTCAGCCTTAACTTTTTTAGGCGGAAAGTTAATCTCAAGGATTGACCCTGTGGGGCAAACCTCTACACACTTGCGACATAGCTTGCACTTCTCAAAATCGATATATGCCAAAAAGTTTTCTAGCGTAATAGCATCAAACGGACAGGTTTTAACGCACTTCCCACAACCAATACAAGCCACTTCACAAGCTTTTTTGGCCAGTCCGCCCTTTTCTTTGCTGACGCACGAAACGAATATTCTTTTTCCTTTAGGACCTTTTTTCCGTAGCTCAATAATGCTCTTTGGGCATGCTTTCACACAATCGCCACAAGCGGTACACTTATCCTCATCAACATAAGGTAATCCGGTTTCCTCATCCATAAAAATGGCATCAAAAGTACAGGCCGCCACGCAGTCGCCCAAACCCAAACAGCCGTACTGGCAACCCGTATCGCCATTAGCAAGTGTGGTGGCCAATTTACATGAGGAGGAACCATTGTAATAAACAGTCTTCGCCCTATGCTCGGGAGAACCCGAACAGCGAACAACAGCAATCATGGGATCATGGAGGACAGCCTCTTTGCCAACCACTTTTGCCATCTCTGCTAGGGCATCAGCACTCACAACAGGACAATGGAGCTGGTTAATGTCATCAGCTTTCACAAAAGCCTCAGCAAAATTCTTGCATCCGGCAAAACCGCATGCGCCACAGTTTCCACTGGGCAATAGAGACTCTATTTCAAGCACGCGAGGATCTTCATAGACCTTAAACTTCTCAGCAACAAAATAGAGAATAATGGCCGAAAGCACCCCAAGTATACTTAGCACCAGAACTGTGTATAGAATAATAGAATAACTCATGCTATGGGGATATTAAATTGGTTCAATTTCAAAATTAAATTCCTTAGAAATGCGATCTCTAAAAAAATAGAGTATTAGATAGTAAATGGGCAAAACAGCTAGCGTAGCCAAACCCGTCTTGCCTTCGCTAACATCAAAAGTAGTAAAAGCAATAAGCACTAGCAAAACCAGCAGGAAAGGGAGCAGATACCCTAAAAACAGCGCTTTAAATCCTAAGGCTTGTTTCATCACCACCTTCACTGACTCTCCTACCCTATGAGAATGGTTTGGCATAAAAACAGTGATTACCTTTTCTGCGCTGTCCGATGCCGAACAGGCTCCCTTTGCATGACAAGATGCGCATGCTGAGAGACTGGTAATACACACTGTGATTTGTTGGCCGACAATCTCCTGAATAACACCTAGATGATCAACCGTTTTGTCATTCTTTGCCATTGGGAACTGACATGAAAGTAGTATACAAAAATAACCACTTTACAACACGTTATACTGCCACTCAGGTAGTTTAGACTTGGTCTAAACAGCATCTATCCGCTATTTCTCAATCTAATAGGGCACCTTTTTAGCTATTTCCAGTTACTTTTTCATATCGCTCTTCAACCCTTTCCAGCTATGCAAACGGGCCCTCACACTACCCACTCTGATGGGTGTTTCTATATATATTGGCAACCTATTTTCGTCATCGGTTACCCAAACCAATAGGTATTGACCTTTTTTAAATACATCTCCGGCAATAAGCTCTATCCTAAACTTAAGGGCATTAAACTCTCCTAACCCTTTAACTGTTTTTCGCTCTTTACCCAAATAGGTGTACTGCACATCGTACACTTCCCTGTCGAGCATCACATTAATATGATAACTTTTTAGAGGTACTGAATGTCTAAAATCGAGATTACGAGAGAGATAGATTGCAGTGACCACATCTACCGTTCCCTTTTCAACTGGGATAGTGTAATACCTGTTTTCTCCTTGTTTACGCCTAATCCTAACGTCCACCTGCCGTTTTTTCCAGTCAAAATTGTACTCATTCTCTTTGGTGTATCCACCTTCGTTTATAGCCCTATTAAAACGCAAGGGTAGTAACGAGTTGGGCTCTACCCACGACTCATACACATCGCGCACCTTAAAAAACCAATCATAAAATGGGTATGAGGTACCGTACAGATGGAGATGCCAAACCTCCTTTTGATTAAGCGTGTCGGCATGCACCTTAAAATATGCTTCTCCCACATCGGTCCAAACGAAAAACCATGTATAGCTAAGCACATAAACAACCTCTTCACCTGGAGCAAAAGCATGGTTAAAAGATTCGAAACTATGAATGGATTTAGCAAAACATGGCTTAGTCCCAAAGGGCATTACACCTAAAACGGCAATAATTAAGGTTTTACGAAACTTTTGCATACCTACACTCACCTCTTTTCATATCTGTAAAACTAAATAATTCACATATTATTAGAAAAACATGCCTGAGTTTATCAAGGTTTATTAAATTTGAACACTTACAACAACAGTTAACCATGAAGTTTAGCCCTAAAAAGCTTTCAAACTGGCTGATTGAAACCCTCAGCCGACTGGGATCAAAAAGGATAATACTTGTGCTAAGCCTTGTGGTAGGTTTGCTTAGCGGTTTAGCAGCTGTACTGCTCAAAAGCACTGTTCACTATACGCGCAATGCCATTCAAACCATAATGGAACAGGGAACATTGGGTTTTTTATATCTTGCTCTCCCCAGTGTTGGTATTTTACTCACCGTACTGTACGTTAAGTATTTTGTAAAAGACAATATTGGGCATGGAATCTCAAAGGTGCTCTATGCCATTTCGCGTCAAGGTAGCAAGCTGAAGCGTCACAACACCTACACATCTATTGTTTCAAGTACCATTACCATTGGTTTTGGTGGTTCTGTAGGATCTGAGGCTCCCATTGTACTTACAGGTGCAGCCATAGGCTCCAACATTGGCCAGGTTTTTAAGTTGGACTATAAAACCATAACCCTGCTTTTGGGCTGTGGTGTTGCTGGAGCTGTAGCGGCCATTTTTAAAGCACCCATGGCTGGACTGGTTTTTACCTTAGAGGTGCTGATGCTCGACCTTACGCTCGGATCCATTGTCCCATTGCTAATTTCGGCCATTACGGCAACAACACTTTCTTATCTATTGGTAGGCAAAGATGTAACCTTTGCCTTTGAAATGCTAGACTCCTTCTCACTCAATAAAATCCATTTCTACATCTTACTGGGAGTTTTTTGTGGCTTAATATCCCTCTACTTTTCTAGAACAACCATGCGGGTTGAAGCAAAATTTTCCAAGATTCAGAGCCCCGTTAAGCGCATTGCTATTGGAGGATTAGCATTGGGAATGCTCATCTTCCTTTTTCCGCCACTTTATGGCGAGGGTTTTGAAACGCTCCAATCGCTAATTAACGGAAATGCAACTTCCATTCTTGACAACAGCATTCTTTACGGATTTAGGGATAATGTTTGGATTATAATTGCCTCTTTGGGATTACTCCTAATATTTAAGGTTTACGCCATGGCTGCCACTACTGGCGCAGGAGGTATTGGCGGTATTTTTGCTCCCACCCTGTTTATGGGAGGAGTAGCCGGATTCTTTTTGTCGAAACTGCTAAATACTACGCTGGGCGCAAACCTTAACGAGAGCAATTTTACCCTTATAGGTATGGCCGGTATGATGGCCGGTGTAATGCATGCACCCCTTACTGCTATTTTCCTTATAGCTGAGCTAACCGGTGGATATGGCCTAATTATCCCGCTCATGATCACCTCTACAATAGCGTTTCTTACCAACCGATACTTTGACCCACACACTATTTACACCAAACGCCTTGCAATGCAAGGCGACCTGATAACACACCATAAGGATAAGGCTGTACTAACCCTTTTGGCTCTTGAAGAGGTGATTGAAAATGATTTTATAACCTTAGACCCTCAAAACACCCTGGCCGATTTGGTTGAAGCCATTAGCAAGTCACAACGGAATATCTTCCCTGTTGTGAATCAGGAGAACAAATTTTTGGGTCTAGTGCATCTCGATGATGTGCGAAAAATAATGTTCCAGAGGGACCAATACAACCAAATAAGGGTACAAGACCTTATGTCAGTACCCTTAGAAAAAATTGTAATCGACGAGCCCATGGAGAGGGTTATGGAAAAATTTGAAGCTACAGGGGCCTGGAACTTACCGGTTATTGACCAAGGCAAATACGTAGGTTTTGTCTCCAAATCAAAAATCTTCTCTGCCTACAGGGATGTGCTGGTGCAATTCTCCAATGAGTAAAGGGGCTATTGAACCATTTCCTTTAGCTTGTCTAGGTCAAGAACGGTTAACGATTTTCCGCTTAGCTCAATAATTCCCGCCGCTGAAAACTCACTGAGCATTCGTATCACATTCTCCCTTGAGAAACCTATCATTTCGGCCATCTCAGAACGGTTTATGAGCAACGTAAAACTGGTGGAGTTATGGGTTACCGTAACTAAATCGACCAAAAGCTTAGCCAATCGACCTCGGATACTGCTCTTGGCCCCAAACTTAAGTTTTTCGAGTATGGGCAAAACAAAAGTTTCATTCCCATGCTCAAGTAAAGTCATAGCAAAATGACTGTTATGCCTCAGCAGATTTCTAAAAACTTCCACCGGTATAAAAACGACCTGTGCATCGGTAAGGGTTACAACCGAAAACGGATTCTTATCGGAAGATAAAATTACAGGTGCGCCAATAAAACACATACCCTGAGCGATATCAAATATATAGTTGGAATCATTTTCGTCACTCTCAATCTTTACAAACCCATCCACCAAAAAGAGCTGATGGTCTGCAAATCCTCCTTTTTTAATCACTGTTTCACGTTTTCTGTAGCTAACCATTGTTGAATTCTGTGCAAACTGCTCAAATTCATTGTCATTTAACACATCTAACAACCAATGACCGTTAAAAATAGCTTTAAAATTCTGTACATTATTCATGGTCCGTTCTCCTTTGCTTTATGAATAAATAGGCACTAACAATTCTGATATTTCACATTATTTAAGTATTTATACGCACAGTACTGTAATAGTTTTACCTAATCCACCTCTTTATGATTAACAGGTCAAACAATATGACAAACCTTAAATTTCACTTGACGAACGTAAGACCTGCCATACTCTTCAATCTTCCGTTCGAACAAATTGAACTTCAAATAAGTTTATAGGTAAGCGCAAGAGGGCTATCCAAGTGGGTATATAGCTGCCGGATCACATCTTTTACTTAAGCTGGTTACGCCCCATCTCAGGTTAAAAAAACTTTTCGGCATGTGCCCCCTTTAATTTTTTTGAAATCATTTAAAAACCCTATTTTTACAAAAAAAAGATATGCAAAGAGATAATGTAATTTTCAACCTTATTAGTAAGGAAAGAGAGCGCCAAGTTAGAGGCATTGAGCTAATCGCATCAGAAAACTTTGTGAGCGACCAGGTAATGGAAGCCATGGGTTCTGTCCTCACCAATAAATACGCCGAAGGGTATCCCGGCGCTAGGTACTACGGTGGTTGCGAAATAGTTGACCAAACTGAACAGCTGGCCATTGATAGGCTAAAAGAACTATTTGATGCAGAGTATGCCAATGTTCAACCCCACTCGGGTGCACAGGCCAACATGGCCGTTTTTACGGCTGTTATGAAACCCGGAGACACCTTCTTGGGTTTTGATCTATCCCACGGTGGACACCTTTCTCACGGATCGCCTGTAAACTTTTCGGGTATGTGGTACAACGCGGTGTCGTACGAGGTAAAAAAAGATACCGAAACCGTTGACTACGATATGATGGAGCGTTTGGCCATGGAGCACAAACCTAAGCTTTTGGTAGGCGGTGCATCTGCATACTCTAGAGAATGGGACTACAAACGCATGCGCGAGATTGCTGATAAGGTTGGTGCGATCTTTATGATAGATATGGCTCACCCTGCCGGGCTTATTGCCGCAGGATTGCTAGATAACCCTGTAAAATATGCCCACATTGTTACATCAACCACCCACAAAACCCTGCGCGGTCCCCGTGGTGGTATTATCCTTATGGGTAAAGATTTTGAAAATCCTTGGGGATTAACAACTCCAAAAGGGCAAATCAGAATGATGTCGCAAATACTCAATAGCAGCGTATTCCCTGGCGTACAAGGCGGGCCGCTTGAGCATGTGATTGCCGCCAAGGCGGTAGCCTTTGGCGAAGCACTACAGCCCCAATACAAAGAGTACCAAAAGCAGGTAAAAAAGAACGCAGCAGCCATGGCCAAAGCCTTTATAAGTAAAGGTTACAAAGTGGTATCGGGCGGAACCGACAACCACTCCATGCTGATTGACCTAAGAACCAAGTTCCCTGATATTTCAGGTAAAAAAGCAGAGAACACCCTTGTTTTGGCCGATATTACCATAAACAAGAATATGGTTCCGTTCGATTCTCGTTCGCCATTCCTTACATCTGGGATTAGAATTGGCACTCCGGCTGTTACCACCCGTGGCCTGAAAGAAGAGCACATGCCCATTATTGTGGATCTGATTGACGAAGTACTGTCAAATATTGACAACGAAAAGGTGATTGAAGCAGTAGCCAACAAGGTAACCCAAATGATGTCGAAACTGCCACTATTTGCCTGGTAGATAACCACAAACACCATAAAACAAAAGCCCCGAAAAAGTATATCGGGGCTTTTGTTTTATGAAATTACAGCAACCCAATACCGACTACCATAAAAATTCTATATCTTTGGTTATACTAATCCAATAATTTGCTCCCTATGGAACCGTTTAACATTAACCTAAACCAAACCGCCGAAACCAGTGGGCGCTTTAAGCGATACATCCTTACACTTTCACTGTTAACTCTAGTTATCGCAGTGGCTTCCTACTTCCTCTTTTTCCGCGGCAACGATTTTAAACTATGGTATTTTATTCCTTTTGTAATCTATTTGGGGCTATTTATCTACTTTGCCCTTATGGGTTATAAGGCAAAAATTTATTTTATGTCCGATGAATTTGCCATTGAATACCAGTTTGGCTTTTTGACCAAAAGACCTACTACAATTATATGGCAGACTGTCCACAAGGTAAAGATTGGTCCCACCTATATCGCATTTCTAAAACGTTCGGGAAGAGGCAAAAAGTTGGAATTGGGTTGGTTGCCCTATAAAAAGGTGGTGGAAATTAAAGAGCGCATTGAGCATTGTGCCAAAGAGAAGGGAATTACACTTGAAATAGCCGAGTACAATAAACTTTAATCACTAAATATCAAAGAATAACCATGAAGAATTTCTTTTCACATACATTCCTCCTTATGTTTATATTTCATTTAACAGCCTGTGCTCAAAATAATAATATTGAACTTCCCAAACCCCAAACCTCCGGCGGTATGCCCCTAATGGAGGCATTTTCAAACAGGAGTACATCCAGAGATTTTTCTCCCAAAGAGTTGGATTTGCAAACCCTATCCAACTTGCTGTGGGCAGCCAATGGCATTAACAGACCCGAGGAGGGCAAGAAAACTGCACCCAGTGCGGTAAACTGGCAGGAGATTGAAATCTTCGTAAGCCTATCACACGGAGTTTACCTTTACAATGCGCAAAAAAATTGTCTTGAGCTACACCAAAAAGGGGACCACCGAAAGGCTACCGGAATGCAAGAATATGTTGAAACAGCACCCGTAAACCTTATCTATGTGGGCGATTTTTCGCGAATGGCCGATAGGGGAGCCGAACAGATGCACTGGTACACCGCTGCCGATGCTGCTTTTATAGCTCAAAACGTTTACCTATTCTGTGCTTCAGAGGATATGGCTACTGTGGTTAGGGGTGCTGTAAATAGGGATGTCCTTAAACAGACTCTAGCCCTACCTGAACACAAGCACATTGTTTTGTGCCAAACAGTAGGCTATAAGAAGTAGCCCTCATAAACGTTACCTTACTATAACAAATCACACTTTACCCCGCCCTAGCGGGGTAAAACCTTTTTGGGAGTGGGGTGTTTGTTAGATAAAACTTACTATTTTGAAAACAGAAAAACATATCTATCCCGTTACCGGGATGTCATGCGCAGGATGCTCGGCCAGCGTTGAGAGCATGCTTAAAAGCCAGGATGGCGTTTTGGATGCAGGGGTAAACCTAGCCAACCAAACGACTTGGGTGGTGTTTAACCCAGAGCAGACCACTCCCACACAACTTCAGCAGACAATCCGCTCCATTGGTTACGATTTGCTCATTGACCATGAGGGGAAGTCGGAGGAGACGGATAGTATTAGGCGACAGGAAGCAACCATTATGCTTAACCGAATGATTTGGGCGGGCATTTTCACCCTCCCCGTATTTGTGCTAGGCATGTTTTTTATGGATTGGAAGTATACTCCCATCATTTCGTTAATCCTTTCTACTCCCATTGTGTTCTGGTTTGGGCGCGGTTTCTTTATCAATGCTTTCAAGCAGGCCAAGCATATTAAGGCCAATATGGATACGTTGGTGGCTTTAAGTACAAGCATCGCCTACTTTTTTAGTGTATTCAACACGTTTTACCCCCAATTTTGGACAAACCGCGGGATGGAGGCCCATGTATATTTTGAGTCAGCTTCGGTAATCATCACTTTTATCCTACTGGGCAAATGGCTCGAGGAGCGAGCCAAGGGTAAAACATCCTCTTCCATCCGTCAGCTGATGGGATTGCAGCCCGACACGGTTACGGTGGTTGAAGAAGATTACTTGAGGGAAATAAAGATTTCGGAACTAGCCACAGGGCAAGTTGTAATGGTTAAGCCCGGGGGTCGCCTTCCGGTGGATGGCGAAGTGGTTGAAGGTTCATCCTATGTGGATGAAAGCACCATTACCGGCGAACCAATACCTGCTCAAAAAGAGGTAGGCAGTAAGGTTTTTGCGGGTACTTCAAACCAAAA
>CAZKPD010000019.1:0-27646 GCA_964554585.1 uncultured Rikenellaceae bacterium | reverse complement strand
TTTCATCCGTACAAAATTCTAATGTTATTAATATATAATAAGTTACGATCTTGACTTAACACTCTTTAACGCTCGGATGGAACACCCATGGTTTGTTCATCGGTGTTTACCTTCGGTGAGCTCGCAAGCTCGGTTGTGCAATCTACATTACATGGGTGTTTCATAATTATGAATGTTAATTGTTTGCAAAACACTTTTCTAATTTGTATTAAAGTTAAGTTAAGCGACTATATCATGCAAATGTCAATCGTGTCTTTTTTTTACTTCTGCCGAAAACAGTGGGATTGACGAAAAATATTTTTTTATCATCAATACTAAACGTTCATCTTAACACATTGTAAAATAGCCCTAAATAGAAAACAGAGTAATAAATGGCATAGGGAACAAAACATGCACTCTGCGTGTTATCTGCACATTCACATACCATAATTTAGATTTTTACAAAATGAGCACAAGCCATCGAATTAGCCTTGAGGAATGGGAACAGCTGTTGCAACAAAATGATGCCATAATTCTCTATCTATACAATAATATTTGTGGCGTATGCAAAACACTTCAGCCTAAAATTGAGGAGCTGGTAAGGCAAGAGTTCCCGAATATCAAGGTAATTCCTGTTAATGCTGAAGAGAACAGGGAGCTGGCAGCTCAACTCCGCATGCTTAGCGTCCCGGGCATTATTTTGTACATGGTTGGCAAGGAAGTGTTCCGTTCCAACGGCCTGATTGCACTAGGCGACTTTGCGCAAAGGGTGAGAAGACCCTATGAGATGATGTTTTCATAGCAAAAAACTGCATCAAGGGGAAGGATTGCCAGTGCAACCAAATAAAGCTTTGAATACATAAAAGCCGCTCATACAAACGTATGGCGGCTTTCCGTTTTGCTTAATGTTTGACTAAAACTTATAGATCACTCCAAAGGATGAGCTTAAAATATAGCGCTGAATACTATAGGCATCATTTAAGCCAAAATAGAATCCCATTTGCTCATTGCTGGATACGTTAAAGGCCATAATCCTAGGCATAACAAGAGTTATTCCCCAGGTTTCGTTAATGGCATAGGATATACCAGGACGTAAATTCAGCTCCACACCTATTACATCTGAACCATTGTAAAAAGTCAAGGGCACATCTGCTTGAGCAAAGAAGTTAAATTTCTTAACATCGGCAATGGTGTAACGACCAAAGAATCGAATAAAGAAACTGTTGTTTTTAACAGACGAGTTATCGGCATAACGGGTTGATTCATAAATAAGTCCCAAGCCTGCACCCACCTTTATGGTTGGGTTAATTATATAACCCCAATCGGGAGAGATTTGAAAAAAAGTAGTTCTCGTGTTACCACTCTTATTGGCATCTAGTATTAATGAACCGCCAACAAACATGTTATTGTTTTGTGCAAAAGCCGTGGCAATCGATGCCAGCATAATAATTACCACCAATTTAATTCTTTTCATCATTTCAGTTTTTTAGTTGTTAATTCACATTTATCTTAGTTATGCAATAGCTTTACCTCAAAAAGTTTAGGCCAGTTTTTACCGGTAACAAAAAGCCTTTTCCCTTCACTGTCCCATGCAATCCCATTAAATACATCAATATTTCTATGCTTATCGCTATCTTTTAGCAAACCCGCAAAATCCGCCTCGGCCTCCACCCTGCCTGTGGCAGGATCAATAATTACTATTTTATCAGAAAGGTAAATATTAGCATAAATCTTTCCGTCTATCCACTCCAGCTCGTTGAGCTGATTTACAGGACCCTGATCGTCAAAGACCTCAATGCGGTGTAACTCTTTAAACGACTGAGGCTCTAGAAAATAGAGCACATTAGACCCATCGCTCATTACCAACCTATTGCCCATGGTGGTTAGCCCCCACCCTTGGGTGGGATAGTCGAACGTTCTAATCAGGGTAAAGGTCTCTGCATTGTACACAAACCCTTTCCGGGAGGTCCAGGTTATCTGATAGATTTCATTATTGTAAAGGGTTGCACCCTCGCCAAAATATTGGCGATCCAAGTTTACGCTCTGCAACACTTTGCCGGTAGTGAGTTCGACCCTTCGGAGTGATGACATGCCTCTTTGTCCGGTGCTTTCAATCAGCTGACCATTATGAAAGAAAAGCCCTTGAGTGTAAGCTTCCATATCGTGGGGAAAGGTGTTGACAATTCTATAGGACATTTTTTTTGGAGCAATCTGGGTCTTTAGTTTTATACCCACCGAAGCAGTTTGCCGTTGCCCTTTGTACCATGCGGTAGCCCTTAGCTGTTTTGTACCCAGCGATAGGGATTCGGTAGCCAGATGGTAGTTTAGCCCCTCAAGGCGTCCTAAGCAATCGTTGTCAATATAAAGAATTACCGAATCGGGCTGAATGGTATCATGCCTAAGCTTAAGCGAAACTCTAACCTCATCCCCTTGGTTAAATAGGGCTCCATTTTGTGGCTCTGTAAAGCTAACCAGCTGTAACACTTCGGGCTTGACTGTCCGTGACTGCTTTTGCTGCGCCGATTCTCCACAACCCACAAGCACCATAGACCCCAACAACCAATAAAAACCAATCCTTTTCATCTTTATTTTATGCATTATTTACTGAACAGTTTGCGCCACCAAGGTTTTGGTCTTAAAGCCGATAAAACTTTTTGTTCTTGGACCTTATCCTCCTCATCGGGGAAAAGGGTTTTCCATACTTGGCTCCAGCCCAAGAAGCCGCCAATATTTCTGTCATCAATAAAAATATCGGCAACAATCTTTCTAGGCACGTCTGCATCAAGTTGTTCCTCAGGATAATTGGCATTTACAGCATAGAACTCCACCCCGTTTTGACGACAAAACTCCACTGCCTCTTCCAGCTCTTTCCCGCTCCGAACGGTCCAAAGGATAAGCAGTAATCCCTTTTGCTGCATAGCCTTAAGGGTTTCAAAAGCAAACAGCATGGGCTTCCCGATACGGGGAAAACGGTTCTCTACAATAGTCCCATCAAAATCAACAGCGACTTTAAGCATAATCCTAACTTTGAGAGCACAAATATAACATTTTGATTAATTGTCGTAAAGGACGTGACGAATATGGCTAAACATACAACAAAACCCCTTAATACTATGATAAAGGGTCTTGTTTTTCAGGGTAAACAGGCAGTTAGGGATAACCTCTTTCAAAAAATTTCGTCTATATTTAAAAACGAAATTAGTCCATTTTTAGCATAACTTTAATAAATGATGAGAGCCTTAACCATTTTCATTTTCCTCTCCACTGCCATTTTCGGTCATGCATTCGCTCAGTTCCTCCCAACGCATAACGCTAAGCTTATGGTCGACTCTGTAGGCAATGTATATACCCAAACCGATGCTGCAGCTTACCTTTTTATAGCTCGGGCCGATACCACCGAACAGCTACTGCTCTTACCCAGCACCGACAAGGAGGCCAACCCCATGCAGTGGGATGGGGATGGGATCCATCATATCACCTACCGCAATGCTCAAAATGACACACCCATTAACCACAAAGTAATGGCCGACGGAAAAGCTCCGGTTAGTACTCCTTGTTTTTCCCATGGGCTTCTGTTCAGTTACGACAACACTTATTTTGCTGAAATTGATGCTGAGATGAGCATAAAAGCAACCGACGATATGGCCGGAGTAGCCGCCACCTACCTGTCGAAAAACAATGCTCCATTCCAACCGTTTGATAGACCCATTGTGCTTGATAAGGAGTGCGACTTCCCACTTAAGGTCTACTCTGTAGACAATGTAGGAAACACTGAAGAAATACAGGAGTACAGAATAATTACCACCCAATCGGCAGAAATTCCTCTTAAAAATATCTACTTTAGGCTGGGCAGTACAGAGCTAACTGCCGGAGCAAAGGAGGAGATAATTAAGCTGGCTACTATTTTGCAAACATATCCAAACGTGTACTTAGAGATAAGAGCCCACACCGACAGCAGAGGCAGTGAGCAGTTTAACCAAACCCTTTCGGAGGGTAGAGCCCAAGCGGTTATCAACAAGCTAAAAGCGCAAGGGATACCGGAAAGAAGATTATCGGCAAAAGGTTTTGGAGAAAGCCAGCTGGTTAACGAATGCACCGATGGAGTAATTTGTGCTGAGGATAAGCATGAAGAGAACCGCAGAGTTGAGCTATTTGTACTTAAATATTTACCCTAAACCCCGTCATTGAGCATGAAGGTTTTTACACGACTCCCTCTTTTATTTTTATTTGCAACCATTTGGCAGCTTGCCATGTCGCAAGCACCACACGAAATATACACCGATTCAATCGGTAACGTCTACGTAAGTCCGGGAACACCTATCAATCTCTATTTGGCAACATCAGCCGATGGCCAAGATGCTGTTAAGCTTTCCGGATCCAATGGAAATAGTGAGGTGATTATACCCACTACCCACGGGAATCATCGCTTTACCCACTATGATGCATACCTAAAAAAGAATATAACCTTTAACCTATTTGTAGATGGTTTAGCCCCGGTAACCTCTGCCAAATTGGATAACCAACAGGGATACCAAAACAATGATCGCTTTTATATTTCGCAGTCGGCTAACCTCATGCTCACCTCAGCTGACGCCAACTCGGGGGTTAAAAAAATCATGTTTGCCATTAATGCCAATGCAGTAGAGCAGTACACCCAACCGCTGGCATTTGATCAAGAAGGGGAATACACCCTGCATTACTATGCCATTGATAATGTAGGAAACCAAGAACAACCCATTAAAAAGTCAATCATTGTTGATATGACCCCTCCCAAAACCGGCCTAGAGTTCGTAGGGCTCGAACATGAGGGTGTAGTTGCATCAACAACCAAGCTCAAACTGATACCCACCGATTTGAATGGCATTAAAGAAACAACCTACTCCCTAAACGGGAACTCTCCAAAGCCCTATAAGGACATTATCTCCATTGCACACCTAAATGAAGGAGAACACTCCATTAGCTGGCAGTCTATGGATTTGGCAGGCAATAAAGAATCCATACAACATGTAAGCTTTTTTATTGATAAAACTCCGCCAATGGTATTCGAAGAGCTTATTGGCAACACCTATATGGTGGGCGGAAATGAGTTCTCCTCGGGTCGCACGCAGCTACGAATTGCAGCCATTGACAACAAGTCGGGGATCAAAGAGATATACTACTCGGTTAACGATGAGCCATACCTGCTCTACGAAAAGCCTGTCTTTCTGTCGGACATTAGCGGAGCCATAACCATTAAATCATATGCACTGGATAATGTAGGGAATAAAGGAGTTAGCAATATCAGAGGCAACCAGTTTGCTATGCCCAAAGTAGATATAACCGGACCAAACATAAAGTTCATCACCGGGAAACCACAGCTAACGCTAAGGGATACCCTTTGGATTGGACCCAATACCAAAATCAGCATCAAGGCTCACGATAGCCAGTCGGGATTAAACCGCGTGGAGTACAAGATTGACAAGGAAACGCCACTCCCTTATACCGAAGGTTTTACCATAAAAGTACCAGGAGTACATACCATTGCCGCATCGGCATGGGATAACGTAGAAAACCTGAATATCAGTAGCATTACCCTATGTGTTGACACCATTGCGCCTGAGATATATACCATCTTCTCTGTAAAAGCCCACAATCAAATTGCGGAAAATGATCAGAAAATTGCCGTATATGACAAAGGAGTTACCCTATTCATTGCCGGAACTGATGATGCTTCGGGTATTGATAGAATAACCTATTCGCTAAATGGGTCGGCACCTAAAACCTATTCATACCCCTTGAGCGGTTTTAGGGTTGGACAAACCCACACCCTAACCGTTAAGGCTACGGATCGGCTTGGCAATCAAAACGAATCTACAATCACATTCAGAGTTGAGTAGAAAAATATAAGGCAATATATTGTCACGCCCCTTGACAATAGCTTATTTTTACTACATTAGTTGCATAATTTTAACCACTTTTAGTGGTTAAAATAGCGATTCAAATAAGCTTCATACCTCTGATTAGTAGATGAAAACTCTTTTGAATGACATTGCAGCAGTAGTCAAAAATTCCATTGGCTTCATTCGTGGTTCGCGTTTGGCCAAAACACTGCTAATTATCATTGCCATCAAATTCCTCATTTTTTATGGCTTCCTCAAAGGTTTTCTTTACCCAAGATACCTAAAACCCAAGTGGGAAAGCCAAGAGCATAGGAGGGATGCCGTAATAGACGACCTATTAACAAAACCTAACACCTTTATATATGATCGCATCCATTGACCTAACGCTGGTGGATTGGTCGCGGCTTCAATTTGCTATGACCGTACTGATTCACTGGCTATTCATTCCGATTACTGTAGGGACAACCTACATTATTGCCATTGCCCAAACGCTACACGTTAAAACGGGCGATGACCACTGGGAGAAGGTGGCAAAATTTTGGGCCAAGCTCTTTGGAATTAACTTTGCCATTGGCGTAGGCACAGGCATTGTGCTGGGGCTCGAGTTTGGCACCAACTGGAGTAACTACTCATGGATATCGGGCGATATTTTTGGGGCTCCACTTGCTGCCGAGGGGATTATGGCCTTCTTCTTGGAATCCACCTTTATTGCCGTTATGTTTTTCGGCTGGGGCCGAATCAGCAAAAAAACGCATCTCATCTCCACCTACCTTGTGGCATTTGGTGCAAGCTTATCGGCACTGTGGATATTAACTGCCAATGCATGGATGAATTTCCCTGTGGGCATGGAGTTTAATATGGACACCGCTCGCCACGAGATGGTTGATTTCTGGAGCATTCTACTTTCGCCTGCGGCGGTTAACAAGTTTTTACACACCTTAGGCTCTTCCTTTATCATCTCCTCGTTTTTTGTCATTGCCGTTAGCGGATGGTACCTGCTTAAAAACCGCAATATCCTGCTAGCCAAACGGAGCATTATTATCGCCTCGGTCTTTGCCGTGATTTCCACCCTATTTATAGTGCTTACCGGCGACAGCTCGGCCTACAATGTGGCACAACATCAGCCAGCCAAGCTGGCTGCCATGGAGGGGCTTTACGATGGTACCGAAGGCGCAGGGCTGGTAGCCTTTGGGATTATGAATCCCGGTAAAAAGATTGGCGATGACATTGATGGGTTTGTAGTAAAAATTGAAATTCCCAATCTGCTCTCCTTGCTGGGTTATCGCAAGCTCAACGCCTTTGTTCCCGGAGCCAACGATTTGGTGTATGGCAACGAGGAGCATGGAATCATGTCGGCCACAGAAAAGATTGAGCGTGGTAGTATTGCCCTAGAAGCACTAGGATCGTACAAAGAGGCACACGCCGAAGGCGATATGGAGGCTATGGAGGAGGCTATGGCTCTGTTTAAGGAGCATTATTACTATATGGGTTACGGGTACCTTTACACTCCAGAAAGCATTATGCCCAATATCCCCTTTATTTTTTACAGCTTTCACTTAATGGTAATCCTGGGATTTGCCTTTGTAGCCGTAGCAATTCTTATCCTATTCTTTGCCATAAAGGACAAACTACAAAATCACAAATGGCTAATCTGGACGGGAATATTCAGCTTCCCGCTGGCAGTTATCGCATCCATGGCCGGGTGGATAGTGGCCGAGGTAGGGCGTCAGCCATGGACCATCCAGGGATTCTTACCCACCATGATCTCCACATCAAACATAAACTCGAGTGCGGTAATACTCACATTCTGGATGTTCCTAATTCTGCTTATGACCCTAGTTATAGCCGAGATTCGCATTATGTACCTAACCATTAAGAAGGGTCCGGACAATCAACCCATTGAAAAGAAGAAAGGAGGCTCACATGCTTAACGCACTATCACACTTTCAACTCCAACAGTACTGGTGGCTTATCATGTCGGTGGTGGGCTCGTCATTAGTATTCCTCATGTTCGTTCAGGGAGGCCAAACCCTTATTGACGTTATGGGCAAAACCCGCGACGAGAAAAGCATGATTATCAACTCCATTGGTCGAAAATGGGGGCTTACTTTTACCACTCTTGTGGTTTTTGCCGCAGGCAACTTTGCCTCGTTCCCACTATTCTATGCTACCACCTTTGGCGGTGCATACTATGCATGGATCCTCTTCCTGTTCTGCTTTATTCTTCAGTCGGTCTCCTACGAATTTAGACGAAAAGAGGGCAATCTGCTGGGCGAGCGAACCTATGAGTGGTTCCTTTACATCAACGGATTTTTAGGAACATTCCTTTTGGGGGTGATGGTAGCCTCATTCTTTACGGGTAGCGATTTTTACCGTAACGAGCTAAACCTCACCGCATGGCAATCGCCTCTATTTGGGCTAGACCTACTTTTTAGCATTTCCAATATTTCCATGGGATTAGCCATTATGTTCCTATCGCGTACCCTTGGAGCGCTCTACATTATCAACAGCGTTAATTCCGAGCCCATTCGTGATAGGGGACGAAAGCAGGTGGTATTGAATGCTGCACTCTTTTTGGTGTTCTTCCTATTCTTTATGATTAGAATTCTGATAAAAGAGGGTTTTGCTTACAACCCAGATACCTTAGAGGTATTTATGGAGCCCTACAAGTATCTGCACAACTACCTACAAATGCCTATTGCCCTTATCCTCTTGCTGGGTGGTGCCGCCTTAGTGATTTATGGGGTAGCTATTACTCATATCAAAAAGAGTAATAAAGGGATTTGGTTTGCAGGGTTTGGTACCGTTGCCACTGCGCTATCGCTGTTTTGGGTGTTAGGCTACAACAATACCTGTTTTTATCCATCCACACATGACATTCAAAGCTCGCTTACCATACAGAATGCCTCATCGAGCCATTACACCCTCACCGCCATGGTCTATATCTCATTGTTGGTGCCGGTGGTGATTGGCTATATCATTTACTCGTGGCGACTTATTGATAAGAATAAGATTGAGTTGGAAGATGTGCAGGATGATTCAGGCGAAGCCTACTAACCATTTATGTGATCAACAAACGATTATTGCAAAAAAATACTTACTATGAAACATTTACCATCCATACTTTGGTTTTTGAGCTGGCCACTGGTTATATACCTTACCTATAGACTCACTATTTTGGCACTTCGGATTTTTGAGAAGAATGCGAAAGGTGAAGAGGAGAAGGCCCAATAAAAAGCACACCCTACCCTATAGATAGAAAACGAGAACTCTACATAAGCTCCCGTTTTAAACCAAAAAATGTTGGACTACTGCTCCAACATTTTTTTATCTATCTCCTCTAACCGTTCTTTGGCCGTTCTAAAACTATTGGAATCAAGCTCAACACCTATAAAATTGCGAAGGTTGTACAAACAGGCTGCGCCTGTGGTACCTCCACCCATAAAGGGATCGAGTACGGTTTCGCCGGCAAAAGAAACCCGCTTAACCAAATCGCTCATCCCTGAGATGGATTGACCCCAAAAATGGAAATTTTTATCATTGTCGTTAACCTCACTGCGCACCACATCGCCCATCCAACGTTGGGGCTTACCTTTTATATACCAAACAATGGGTTTCCAAAAGGTATTCACCTTGCGCTGCCACAGCTGGGGTGATTGCCCACCGGGGGTAAGGTAGCAAAGGGTCCAGTTGTAGGTTAACCCCTCTAAGCGCATAAGCTCCATAATCTCGGGAAGGTACGATTGTCCCGCCATGGCAAACAGCGAGCCCCCGGGTTTTAGTACCCTAAGCGCAAATTGCGCTAAATCTGCATAAAGATTTAAAAACTCTTTGGGATAGGGTGGGTCTGTAATAATCAGGTCAACGGATTCGGGTTCAACCGCAGCTGTCCGAAAGTCCGATTCTATCAGCTTCATAAATCGTCCACCCTTTAGGTACTGCTCTAACCGCTCAGAGGGATAGCTATTTCCCTTTTCGTTCTCTTCCACATTTTTCTCTTCGCGCGCCACCCGAATGGCCGCTTGGCGGACAAATTGGCTTTGGATACCCATACCCTCAATGCGGCTCACCAGTGCCTCTTTAGCCACCACCACCTGCTCCTCTTTTCGGATGCGTTGGGCAAAATCGTGGATATCCTTATTGGGATAGGTCTTTCGGTAACGCTGCAAACGGGCTATGGTCTTCTCTGTATCCACAAATCCCAGCTCTTCCACTAGCTTTTCTATCGATATCATAGACCTATGCTCTTAATCCAGGTAAAAAAATCCATATACTTTTTTTTATCAATTTGGTGCCGAAAATCCTGCGGGTATAGCACTCCAATAATAGCAAATCCCTTGCTAAAATCGCACTCACCCCATGATTTAAATCCTACGGCGCTACACACAATATGGTAGTCTACCCCTTTTTTGGGCTTTTGGGCATAGGAGCCAAACGTCCCATCCTTACGAGGACCGGAAACATCAATATGAAACATTTGGTTGCCAATCTTTAACCGAAAATCGTGACTACACTTCTGTTCCCATTGCCTAAAATTTTCGGCCTCCAAAAATTGATCAGGATAATTGTGCGTAAACCATCCGCTCACATGATGCTGAATAACCAACCCCCTGAGCTGCCCGGCCTTTCGTGCTTCACTGTGGCTAAACTTGGTGAGCATAAAGGGGGCCCTGTTCTTCTGCTCCTCAAGGGCAGCAGCATACCAGTTTTGGTTAAAACCGATAAACATGCGAGCGATTTTTGTACCGTTAAAAAACCTTGATCACCAGCACCCTAAACAGGGAACTGCCGTTATTCACCAGGCCCCGCTGTTTATCTTTCTCAATAAACACCGAGGCATTGGATTTCACTTCAAATTTCTGCTCCTCAAAGAGTACCAACCCGTTTCCTTCCAGCGTAAAAAACACCACATCAAAGGGGTTTGCGTGTAAATCAATCTGCTCACCCGGATTAAGCGAAAGATGAACCAGTTCAACCCGCTGATCAGAAAACATGATGCGCCCGTCGAGGTTAAAGGGAACCTGTTCTGCAGTTTGTAACGTTTTTATTTCCATTGGCTATATCCTTTTCTAAAAAAAGCAAAACCGATGAGAAGTTGACGGCGCAAGGCACTGCCCAAATCTCATCGGTTTTAAAAATTCTCAACCCGAGGGTTACTACATCAAACCAATGCTTTTGTGTTTGGCAGCAATACCATCGGCCATTTTTTCAATGGCTTTAAGGTCATCCTCTTTTGGGAAACCCTTAACCAAAACCGGATCAATAAGCTCGGCTTTAATATTGGGAATCATACCGGCCACCATCTCAATGGCTTTGCCACCCCAAGCATAGGATGCCAGAACCGATACAAACTTAGCCTTGGGTTTAAGTACGTTGGCCAATTTGGCTGCATACGAAACTACCGGATGTGGCTCAACCAATACTGTGGGAGTACCCACAACAATAGTCGCTGCATCCACAAGGGTAATGGCTAATTTTCCAATATCGGTAACGGATAGATCAAATTTATGAGCCTTAATCCCTCTTTGCTCTAAGGAGTTTATCAAATGCTGAACCATACGCTCAACGCTTCCGTGCATGGAGATGTACGGAATTACTACCTCATTCTTAGGTGCATCATCCATCCACTCGTGGTACGCATCCACAATAAACTTGGGTTTATCGTACATGGGCCCATGGCTGGGAGCCACAATTTCAAATGGGAAAGCATCCAGCTTGGGGAAATTTTTCTTAATGATATTCCTAAACGGCATCATAATCTCGGCATAGTACCTTTTTGCTGATTCATACACCTGACAATCATCGGTAACAAACATGTCAGTGGTGGCTAGGTGTGAACCTAGGAAGTCGCACGAGAAAAGCACCTTATCCTCAGGCAGGTAGGCCAGCATGGTTTCGGGCCAATGCACCCAGGGGAAATGGATAAACTTAAGGGTTTTATTGCCCAGCTTAAGCTCCTCGCCATCCTCAACGGTTATCACCTTATCAGCAGATAACGGCATATGGTCCATCAAAATCTCTTTCCCTTTGGGTGAGGTTACTACAGTAGCCATAGGGTAACGCTCCAGAACCAGAGGTATAGAACCCGAGTGGTCTTGCTCCGAGTGCAACGAAACAATGTAGTCGATGTGCTTAACATCCGCCAGCTGCTCAAAGAGCACATGAATCATTTCGGGATCCACCGTATCAATCAGCACCGTTTTATCACTAGCCTTAATCAGGTAGGCATTATAGCTGGTACCATCGGGCAACGGAATCAGCGAATCGAACAGTCGACGATTCCAATCGTTAGATTTTAGAACGTACAGATCCTTTTTAAACTCTCTCATAATTATTATTCTCCTTATTTTTAAAATATGGCTTTACCCCACATCGGGAATAAA
Organism: uncultured Rikenellaceae bacterium; assembly: GCA_964554585.1. Classification (GTDB taxonomy): domain Bacteria; phylum Bacteroidota; class Bacteroidia; order Bacteroidales; family Tenuifilaceae; genus Perlabentimonas. The sequence continues at coordinate 15,405 of CAZKPD010000019.1, read as the reverse complement.
TGCCATAACCAATTAATAAACTACAATATCACTAAATTAGGCAACCCTGAACTAAAAACACATCCAAAGATACAGAAAAGTTCATAAGTAAGGGAAACATATTCAGCTATGTTTTTATCTATCTTTACTTATTCGCACCCAAACCTTATCCCTTATCAACAGGGTAAGAAACGCAGCAGCCACAAACGGAAAGGTGAGCTGCAACAGATTATGGGTAAACATTAACATACCAATTCCCAACGAAAGTAGCACAGCCAGCATTCCCCAAACCCCATCTCGTAGCTGAGGCCCGGCAAACACAATGGCAGTAAGTACCGCATTGTAGCTAAACAGCCCCATGCCAATGGCATCAATGGGCATACCTACCCCAAGCGCCACCAAACCCGACAGGGTTGCCCCTGCCAATCCATAGAGCCCAGCCAGTGGCGAGTGGATAAAAACTGCCACAAAAAACAGGATACCAGATATTATATGCCCTTGGAAGATTACCTGACCAAATCCTCTTATAGAGAAAAAGAGGTTAGAGCCTTCAAAAATGGAAAAATCCGGAGCAGAAATTACCAGCAGCTCGGGCATTAACCACTTAGCTGCCAAAAAAATTAACCAAGTAACCAACACGAATGGCAGGGTAAAAACGGCAATCTTTCGGGTGTAGAACAGCTGCTGCAACAGAGTAGACGCCATAGCACCTATCACTACCAACAGCCATGTGAGCAGCACGGGCTGAAGCAGCAACAAAACGCCCACTCCTACCAGCGCAGCATTAAACCCAAACAACCCTTTTTCGATGGCCAAGCGCTCATACCCCAGCAAACGGGCAAAAACTGTAGCCACAGCCGTGCCCAGCAGTGCGGCCAAACCCATATTTACCGAACCCACAAATATGCCCACAGTAAAAAGTAATCCCGTTAGGGCATTCTCTTGCAACATAATCTGCCCGATACCCTTAAAAATCTCTTTAACCAATGCACTTAAGTAATTTCTGGTTAGATCTATATAATGTGTTCCTTTGCTCATTTTTTGATTTTTGTTCAATTCAATAACAGACACCTTTCCCAATAGTTTAAAGGGAATGGTAAAAAAGCAAATTCCATAAATGGGCTTTCTGACCATTTTGTAACGCCAATGCATTGGCCCTAAACAGCAAAAAATGTATTGGTGTTTTTTCATGGAAGTAAACTCCAAATTTAAACTATATCACTAAATTGCTTGTTATATGTTTTTTGCCTGTTTTAGGCAACACAAAGAGGGGCAGATTGCATGTTTTTTTCTTAAAAACCCTCAACAATGTTGGATTCTATTTTTTTTTGCCCTATTTTTATCATTCTCGTTTTCTGAAAAATCAAATTTTTAATACCTTATTTTCATCTTTTTATAAATGCTTAAAAACAGTATGCCTATGAAGCAGGAACCTTAAAAAACGATTTGTAACTTATTAATTGATTATTACTAACCTAATAAAACGAAGAATGAGAAAATTATTAACTTTTATTATTGCGCTATTTAGCTTTACACTTCTATCGCAAGCGCAAGTTACCGTCGCAGAGTGGAACTTTGGGAATGATGACAAAAAAGCAGCCATTACAAATAATGACAGCTTTATAGCCAATCCCTACACTGCTGACGAGGGTATTGCTGCAAATAAAGATGTGGCCATAATCAGCCTAGAGGGTGGTCCCGCATTTACTGAATGGGTAAGTGGACCTTCAAACCAAGTACCAAATTCTAACACTTGGACCGATGGAGCAAACACTAAGTACTGGTTAATAACCATCTCCACCGAGGGCTATAAGAACCTTACGCTTAGCTCTAAACAATTTGGTTCAGGTACAGGCCCAAAAGATTTCCAGCTTGAGTATAGCCTGAATGGGGTAAACTGGGAGGCCGTTGGCGATGCCATAGTTGTTGCAAACGACTGGACCTCAGGGGTTGTTGCAAACCTTGAACTACCCGCCGAATGTGCCGATGTGGATGCACTACACATTCGCTGGCTTAACACCAGTACCACTACTGTGAACAATGGCACTGTTGCCGATGGTGGCACAAACCGTATTGGTGAAATTGTAATTACCGGTGAAGCATTAAATGGCGGGGGGGAACTTCCTTCCATTGACAACCTAACCGTTGCTCTACGTACAGGCGCAGTGAACAGCGATAAGATAGAACTTAGCGCAATCGATGTTGACGAAGCACACTACACCGTTACAGCTACTGCTCTTGAGGTGTTAACTTGGGTTATAGGCTCAGAGAACACGCCCGGTGAAGGTGAGTGGTTTGCGGTACAAATTCAGCCCGAAGGTGTTACTGACATTACCGAGCTAGAGTACAAAACCGGAGAACATCAAACCACATGGCATCCACTTACCGCTGCCGATGCTGCTGAAGCAGGAGTTGAAGGAGAGATTGTGTGGTGGATTGACGCTCAGGTTGCCAACCACAACATTTGGCTGAGATATGCAGGCGTTGAGGCATCGGAAGTCCAACTGACCGTAAACGTTGTTCCCTTCGAACCAGTTCCTCCAACATATACCTTAACCGGTAAAGTTAAAGCTTTCGTAGAGGATGAAAATGGCGAAGGCGAAGGTGGCAAAGATGGTGACTATGAATACCTAGCCGGCGTTGTGGTTAAGTTGGGTGCAGCAACTACTACAACCGATGAGAATGGAGCATTCAGCTTCACCGAGCTTGATGGAGGTAACTATACCCTAACCATCTCCCACACTGGTTTCAAAAATTACAGCCAAGAGATTGCCGTTAACGATGATGTGAATCTGGACGATATCATTCTAACTCCACTCTCAACCTACACCGTAATTGGTAAGGTTGCTTCTGCAGGAGTATACCTAGAAGGTGCTACGGTTAAGCTTGGAACTCCAACTGCTACTACCGATGAGAACGGTGCATACACTTTTAACAATATTGTTGAAGGTACATACACCATAACCATCAGTCTGGTAGGGTATGTTAATTATAGCGGTGAGGTTATCCTTAGCGACGACTTAGCTAATGCAGAAGGCGTTATTGAGCTTGCTGACATTGAGCTGGAGGTGTATATTCCAAAGTATACCATTAAAGGTGTGGTTTACAGCCCCGCAGGAGTAGTAGCCGGGCAAATTGTTACCCTTGGTAGCGAGTCTGTTGTGACCTCTGCAACAGGAGCATTTTCTTTTGAAGATATTCTGGGTGGTGTTTACACGCTAACTATTACAAAGGAATTCCACGTAGATTACACAGCAATCGTTAACACTGAAAGTGCGGTAAATGAGGTACTCAATTTGGGTAATATTAGGCTAAAATATTCCGCATACCCATTCTACGAAACTTTCGTCGGACTACCCATCGGATATCTTCCTACTGAATGGGCTGTTGAAGGATTGGGACAAACCAATTGGAGAGTTAACAGCTCTTCTGCTGCCGGTGGGACCTCTCCTGAAATGTATCTATCTTGGTCTCCAGTATTTAACGGTATAAGCACCTTGATTAGCCCCGAAATTGACCCCATGGGCAATAGTGTTCTGCGTTTTCAGTACAAGTTTTTCTACAGCCATTATAGCGGTTCGCAGACCGCTAGGGTAAAAGTAGCCTATAACAATGGCGAATGGGAAACCCTTAAAACCTATACGCTCTCGGCTAATATTCCTGCAACCCAAGAGGAGATGATGCTTACAATTCCCGTAGGCACAACCACCATGCGTTTAGCTTGGGAGTTTGAAGGGAATGCAAATAATATCAACAATATAAATATTGATAATATTATCCTTGAATCACCACTTGCTAATGATCTAATTGGCGTGTCAATTGGTGGTAATACTACTCCAAGCGTAGGAATGGAAACTCCTTATGTTGTTACCGTTCTAAATAAGGGCACAGCCACACAAACCAGCTATACAGTTAAGCTAATGACCACAGATGGTGACGAGCTGGCCACAGCTGATGGTGTTGAAATAGCATCTGAAGAAACCAAGGAGATTACACTTATGTGGACGCCTACGGCAGAAGGTCCGGTAGCTGTGTATGGTGAAGTAGTTCTTGCCGGTGATGAAGACCTGAGCAACAATAAAACCGGAACAAAAACCATTGTAGTTCAGCCTGAGGGTATTCTTACAGTTACTATTGGAGAAGGCACTACCGTATCGGCAGTCAACATACCCTTCAACTTCTACTATAAGGGAAGCTTGGCACAAACCATATACTACGCAGATGAATTTGGAGGAAATGCAGGAGCGATTACCAGTATTGCCTATACAAATAACTTTATTAACAACCTGGAAAACAAAGCCATTAAGATTTGGATGGGCTTAACCGACTTAGAATCAATGGATGGCGGATGGGTTGATATAAATGACCTTACCCTTGTTTTTGATGGCCAGCTGGATTTCCCCAACGGAGTGAACACCATTATTATTCCCTTGGATGCTCCGTTTGTATATTCCGGTGGCAACTTAGTGATCTACACTAATCGCGTTTTGGATAGCCAGTACCACTCAAACCAAGATAAATTCTACGGAAACTCAACGGCAAACTCCAAGCGTACACGCTACTACAACTCAGATACATCTATAGACCCCGTTAATCCTTCGACAGGTGCAGTTACCGATTGGTATGCCAACACCATGTTCTTCTTTAGCACAGGTGGTTTAGGCTCACTCACAGGTACCGTAACTGATGGAACGGTTCCGTTGGAGGGTGTACAGGTATCCTTTGTGGGTTCTTCTGTAAAAACCTTTACCAATGCTGATGGCGAATACGAATTCCCTGCACTTTTACCGGGCACTTACGATATGGTATTCTCTAAAGTGGGCTTTATCAGCCATACGGAAGAGGGTGTAGAAATTGTTGCCGACGAAGAAACCATCGTTAATGTTGAGCTAGATCCTGTTGCCAACTTTACTGTTACCGGTTTAGTTACCGATATAAACAACCAAGCCATAATAGGAGCTGACGTTGTACTTAAAGGTGATGCCACATTTACCGGAGTAACCGATGCAGACGGAATCTTCACCATTGAGGATGTGTTTATGGGTACCTACACATTAACCATAAAGAAAGAGGGATATAAAACTTGGGTTGAAAACGATATTGCTGTAGATGCAACAAATGCTGATGACCAATTTGTTGTTGATCTAGGCACATTCTCCCTTATTGGCATGATGGAGGTTATTATTGGTGAAGGTACCAACTTCCCCCCTGCAACCATTCCATTTAACTTTTACTGGAAAAACAGTCTTGTTCAAACCATTTACTACGCTGACGAGATTAATCTTGGCGCCGGATGGTTGGAGTCTGTTGTTTACACCAATAGTTTTGTAACCAATGCTTTAAACAAGGAGATTCGCGTTTGGGTTGGTGAAACTGACAAAACCAACATGAATGGCGGATGGGTTGATGTAAATAGCCTAACCCTTGTTTACGAAGGAACTCAAGACTTCCCCATAGGAGTTAATCAGATTGAAATTACATTTGACGAACCCTACACATACAATGGTGGTAACTTGGTAATTTTCACGAACCGCGTTTATGAAAATGCATACACAAGTTCATCCGACCGTTTCTTTGGTTCAGAAGTGTACAACTCTAAGAGAACTCGCTTTATCTATTCCGATTCCGAGGTTCTGGATCCTGCAAGTCCCGGTGTAGGTAACGTGAATGACTCGCATCCTAACACTATGTTAATGATAGCTACTGATGGGCTAGGAGAATTGGTGGGTACAGTTGCTGATGCTGACACTGAAGACCTGATCGAAGGTGCTCTGATAACTATTTCCGGTAGTAATGCTAAGCCCATTACCGATGAGGATGGCGATTTCTTAGTTAAACTTTTCCCGGGAACCTATGATGTAACTGTAAGCAAAGCGGGCTATGAATCCTTCACTGAAACCGGTGTAATAGTGGTTGCAGGCGATGTGACTCCAATTATCATTGACCTTGTTCCCATGAGCACTTTCACCGTGACCGGTATTGCTAAGGGCAATGATAATACACTTCTAAACGGAGCAGTTGCAACCCTTACAGGTTTAGAAACCCTAACAGCCACAGCCGGTACTGATGGTGTATTCTCGTTTAGCGATGTTCTGGAAGGAACATATACACTTAACGTAACTATGCCTGGTTATCTGCCTTACAACAATAATGCAGTAGAGGTTAATGCTACTGTTGCCGTTGCAGGTGTAGTTAGCTTGGGCGAAGTTACGCTTACCGAGATTATCGTTGCACCCTTTGGTCTTATAGCCGAAACTGTTAATGCAACTGATGTAAGGTTTAGCTGGAACAATGAGCTGGGATTCACCGATGATTTTGAGTCATATGCAGACTTTATCATTGCTGATATTGGTGAGTACACCCTATATGATGGTGATGGATCACCCACATACGGTTTCACTGGGGTAACGTTCCCCAACTCAGGTTATGTTGGATCATATATCACTTTCAACCCTTCAGCGGCTACACCTGCTCTAACCAATGAAGCTATACTACCACACGGTGGGAATAAGTTTATCGCCTGTTTTGCTGCTACAAATCTTCCCAATAACGACTGGCTAATCACGCCTAAGTTCCCCGCAGTTTCCGGCATGAAACTGTCGTTCTGGGCAAAAACGTACATGGACTATGGGCTAGAGAAGTATAAGATTGCTGTCTCTACCACAGATACCAATGTGAGCTCGTTTGAGTTTATTACCGGTGAAATTTCTGTACCGGTTGCAAACTGGACCTTCTATGAGCACGATCTATCTGCATACGCAGGTCAGGAAATTCACGTAGCCATTGTATGCGTTTCTGACGACGTATTCGTATTCATGGTTGATGACCTTGAAATAAGCGTAGATATGGGTAAATCTAATGTATTAAGCTACTCTGTTCCCAGCTTAAGCCATTACGCTCAGGCACAGCACCAAACCACTCGCGCATTCCTAGGGTATAAAGTTTACTTGGATGGTAATTTGGTAACAGAAACTCCCATAACTGCAGAGGAGTATCTATTCACCAACCTTACCCCCGGAACTTATACTGCAGGTGTACGCAGCGTATACACCTCGGGCGAATCCGATATGGAAACCCTAACCTTCACCCTAGAAGAGGAAGTTCCAACCTTCATCGTTAAAGGTAAGGTTAAAGATCCTCAAGGGTATTTGGCAGGTGTTGAGGTTAAGCTGGAAAGCAAAACGACTACCACCGATACCAATGGTGCATTTGCATTCAACGATGTTGAAGCAGGTACTTATACGCTAACCATCGATCTTGATAATTATGAGCTTTACACTCAAGAGGTGAAAACTGACAATGCGGTTAACGGCGTAGTTGATTTGGGTGATATTGAGCTAATCCCTGTGGGTATTATGGATAATGCACTAACTTCGTTGAGCGCATATCCCAACCCATTCGATGGACAAATCACCATTACCCATTCCGACCTGATTGAGCGCGTAATTATTACTAACACACTTGGTCAGCGCGTAATGGATATTACCCTAAACGGTAAAAGCACTATCAATACTCAAGAACTTGGTGCTGGTACTTACCTAATCACTTTCAAAGGCTTTGACGGCGAAAGAACCGTTAGAACCCTAGTGAAGCAGTAAGCCCATTTACCTGAATAAAAAAGGGTTGGCCTAGGCCAACCCTTTTTTTTGTTTGTGTACTCTCAAAACACTCGTTTTAGAATCAATTTGTATAGCATATATTTCGTGTAAAACAAATATTTTTTGTTTTAATTTAAAATTATCTATAAAAAAGTTGTAAATTGTACTTTTGAAGGACTTCATCGCTTTTTTAACCAAACAGTTACACGCCTATGATAAAAACCTACAACTCTTGAAACTGAAAGTGAACCTTAACACTAACCTTACAAAACCTTTTGAATTATGAAAAAATTTCTAACCTTTCTTGTTCTCATTACCGGATTCTCCATTGCCATTCATGCTCAGGTAACTGACATGGAGAAGATGCAGATGGAGAGGGAAATGGAACTACAAAAAAACCTAACAGCTACCCCAAAATTTCTTCAAACTACACCCCATAGCGCATTTCGTGCTATTGAGTGTATGCCGGAAGCTACCTACTCAAATGCTCCGGTAGATTTTGAAACCGGCGTAAACTCCAATGCAAATGCAGGCTACCGTGTGGCCCAGCGCATCACAGGATTTGAATATCCCATTGGCGCTATACGCATTTTCGGTATTCAGGCCTTTCAGCCCGGAACGGGATGGGTACCTATGAATAATGTAGACCCTTTCTCATTTGAATTCAAGTTTTATCAGGACAATGGAGGAGTTCCAGGTAGCGAAATTACTGATCTGGGCACAACGGCAATCCTAAACCACAACAATACCGGGGAAACTTTTGCCAATGATTACTTAGTCTATTACTGGGATTATATTCCGGATGCACCCATTGCCGGATTACCGGCAACATTTTGGGTGAGCGCAGCTAACACTGAGAGCAATGCTTGGTTCTTATGGATCGATCAACTCGGCGGAATGGGCACAGCCATGCAGCTAGATATGAGTGCCGGCACATGGAGCTCCAACGATTATCCTGCAGGCATCTGCTTGGTACCCATACTGGCAGAACCCGGAGCTCCGGCTGAACCTACCAACCTAAACGCAGTTGCAGGATCCAATGGAGCCCTTTCGGCATCCATAACCTGGAATAACCCCAATCAAACCTTTAGCGGTGAACCGTTAACTGCTCTTAGCAAAATTACCCTTGAGGTAAACGGCGTAGAAGAGCATACTGTTAATAATCCTACAATTGGGGGTGCTGAAACCTATGCATTTACCGCCACCGAAGCGGGTATGTATAAGTTTTTAGTGTATGGAACCAACTCGGTGGGTGATGGTCCTGAAGCCACCAAAACCATCTGGATTGGTGAAGACGTTCCCGGAGCACCAACCAATGTTGTACTTACTGCAACCTCGAATGGCGGGCATATTTCATGGGATGCGCCAACCACAGGACTACACGAGGGGTATATCAACCCTGCAAATGTAACCTATACCCTAGTACGCCTGCCCAACACGGTAGTTGCAGATGAACTTACCTCTACAGAGTACAGTGATGATTTCAACCCATCCATCGGAAACTACCAGTATAAGGTTGTTGCCAGCAACAGCATTGGTGAAGGCGGTTCTGCCAATTCCAACGTGGCATTACTGGGAGCCGAAGGAATTCTGCTTTACGAAACATTTAGCGATGTAGCTGTGGGACAAATTCCTGCCGGGTGGAGTATTGAGGGCATTACCAATGCAGCATGGACAGTCCAAAACAGCGCCAGTGCCGGTGGAACTACACCCGAGATGAGGTTATACTGGAGTCCTCAGTTTACAGGAACCACCCGTTTAGTGACTCATGCATTTAGCCCTGACGGCAGGGAGAACTTACGCTTAAGGTATATGCACATGCTTAGCAACTACACTGTTGTGAATAACACCATAGCAACGCAGGTTTCGTTCGACGGGGGTGCATGGCAAAACCTTTCGGAAACATTACTTACCGGAAGCATTACTTCTGAAGAAAAGGAACTCTACATTGACATCCCTAGTGGAACTACACAAATAAGGATTGGATGGGAGTTTGATGGCGATGTTTACCAGATTAACGGTTGGTATATTGATAATGTGATCGTAGAACCGGTTGTGGATAAAGACCTAGCTGCAATCTCTATCAAAGGAAATCCAACTCCTTCGGCAAATGCAGCAACTACCTATACCGTTACAATCATAAATGCCGGAACGGAAACCCAAAGTAATTTCACCGTAAAGTTGATGAAGGAGGGTGGCATTGAACTCGATTCACAAGTCGGCACTGCCATTGATTTTGCCGAAACCCAAAACTATCAGCTGATATGGACTCCTACAGAAAGTGATATTGGAGAAACATATATCTATGGTGAAGTGGTACTAGCGGGCGACGAGATTGCCGGAAACAATAAAACCAATAATCTTACTGTTGCTGTTCAACCCGCGGGTATAAATGCCATTACCATTGGAACGGGAACCGTTTTACCCTCCATTCGTATTCCATTTGACTTTTATTGGAAAAATAGCTTTTCGCAAACTATCTACTATGCCAATGAGATTGGCATTGGTGGAGGAGCACTAACAACCATTGCATACACCAATCATTTCCAATCAAATCTTACTGATAAGCAGATTAAAGTTTGGATTGGAGAAACGGATGCTGACAATTTGAATGGAGGATGGCACCCACTGAGCAACTTAACCCTAGTATATGAGGGTACCATGAATTTCCCAAGCGGAGAGAATACCATAGTTATCCCATTGGACGATCCCTACATATACAACGGTGGTAACTTAGTAATTTATACCAACCGGGTATGGGAAGACAGCTATGCTAACAGTAATGACAAGTTCTTTGGCTCAGAAGATAAGGACTCTAAACGAACCCGTTACATATATGCTGACGGAACCGGACCTCTTAACCCTGAAAATCCGGGAACAGGAACAGTATCTGACTGGTACCCCAACACAACCCTATTCTTTAGCACCGAAGGCCTTGGCTCACTGGAGGGAACAGTTATAAATTCCCAAACTTCACTTCCGGTTGAGGGGGTTCAGGTTTATACAGGAGCAGGCAAAGCCAAAGCAACTACTGATGTGGACGGCAAGTACATCTTTGAGTACTTAATACCCGAACCGGAGATGTGGCCGAAATTACTGCGGACATAACCACTATTCTGGATGTCAGTATTGACCCCATACTCCAGTACACCATTACAGGCGTTGCAGTGGATAAGAACGACGATCCGGTTGAAGACGCAATTGTAGCCCTTACAGGATATGCATCATTCGAAACCACAACCAATGCGGCCGGAGTATTTACCATCGAAGGCGTGTTTGAGCATGAAACGCCTTATACCCTAAGCATCAAAAAGGTGGGTTTTGAAACCTTCATTAACGATGATATTATAGTTAATGAGGATGAGGCCGACACTGAAGGGGTAATTGATTTGGGCAATATAAACCTTACAGGCGTTATAGAAATCATTATTGGAGATGGAACCACATTGCCCTCCATGAGAATCCCATTTGACTTCTACTGGAAAAACAGCTTTGCGCAAACCATTTACTACGCCGATGAGATTGAGCTGGGCGGTGCTGCACTAACTTCAATTGCCTACACCAACAATTTCCAATCTAACCTTACCGATAAGGAGATAAAAGTTTGGATAGGCGAAACCGAAGCCAACGATTTAAGTAGTGGTTGGTCTCCCCTAGATAATCTCACGTTGGTGTATGAAGGAACCTTGAATTTCCCAAGCGGTGAGAATCTGATTCGAATCAGGCTTGATGATCCCTACATCTATTCGGGAGGAAACCTGGTAATCTACACAAATCGGGTATGGGAAAATCAGTATGCAAGCAGTAACGACAAGTTCTATGGCACCGAAGATGCCGGATCAAACAGAACGCGTTACCACTATGCCGATGGAACCGGCCCCTTAGATCCTATTAATCCCGGAACCGGAACGCTCACCAGCTGGCACCCCAACACAATACTTTACTTTAGTACCGACGGGTTAGCCGGTATTGAGGGAACCGTTACCGATAGTAACAATGCTCCTATAGCAGGTGTTGATGTTTATGCCAATGCTGCAAAAGCCAGAACAACTACCGATACTGACGGAAAGTATTCGCTTGTTCTTTTGCCAGACACCTACAATCTCACATTCCAAAAATTTGGTTACCAAATGTACACAGTGAACAATGTAACAGTTGGTGCCGATGAGTCTATTGTTGTAAATGCTACCCTTGAAGCGTTACCCACACTTACCGTTAAGGGTACCGTTAAGGGCAATGATGGGGTTCTGTTAGTGGGCGCTATTGTTAAACTTACCGGTTTTGCCAGCTATGAAACCACGACAACCCAAGGAGGACTCTTTACAATTAATGATGTTTACGAGAATAGCGGTCCCTATACTCTTACCATCTCTATTCCGGGCTACGAGAACTACGTAAACAGCAATGTAATGGTTAACAGCAGTGTTGCAGTGAGTGGTGTGGTAGATTTAGGTACCATTACTATTGATGAGATTATTGCCGCACCTTATGGATTAACTGTTGAACTATTCCCCGAAAAGTTTGATGAGGCTCTACTAAGCTGGAATAAGTTTGCCGGATTCTTTGATGATTTTGAGGATTACCAAAACTTTATCATTGACGACATTGGCGAATACACACTTTACGATGGTGACGGTTCTGCAACCTACACTTTCCAAGGAGTTAGCTTCCCCAATGAGACCTATGTGGGTTCTTATATCATCTTTAACCCCTCTCAAACTACTCCCGTCTTAACATCCGATGCTATCTTGCCACATAGTGGCGATAAGTTTATTGCCTGTTTCGCCGCAACTTCAGGTCCCAACAATGACTGGCTGATTACCCAGCAAATTCCAGTTGCACAAGGCATGAAGTTTTCGTTCTGGGCAAAAACCTACATGGACTACGGATTAGAGAAGTTCAGAATAGCTGTATCCTCAACTGATACCAATATCTCTTCATTCGAGTTTATTACAGGTGTTACAGACGCACCGCTGGATGCTTGGGGCAAGTTTGAGTATGATCTGTCGCAGTTTGCCGGGCAGAGCATTTACATTGCTATAGTTTGTCAGTCCAATGACGTATTCATTTTCATGGTTGACGATCTGTACATTGGCTTTGACGAAGGAAAAGGATTGCCTCACAACAGCAAAGCGTTCTTAGGCTTCAACGTTTATCTGGACAACGTACTGATTACGCCGGAACCTATTATGGATACGGATTTCCTACTGACAAACTTGAAGGGTAATACTACGTATACAGCCTCAGTTGATGCCGCCTACACTTCGGGCAATACGGAGCGTCTGGATCTAATATTTACCACCTACCCCGAAGGCAACATTGTTCCAGAGATTACACTATCGCAAATTACGGTTTACCCCAACCCGTTCGACACCCAGATCAACATCAGCCATGCCGATCTGGTTAAGCGGGTTACCATTTGCAATGCACTGGGTCAACAGGTAGCGGAAATAAACCTTAACGGTAAAAATTACATTAATACCGATGAACTGGCACAGGGTGTTTACCTAATCACTTTCCAAGGATTTAATGGCGAAACCATTGTTCGAAGAATGATTAAGAAATAACAACCCATGTGTACAAGTAACCGAAAGGGCGCCATTGGCGCCCTTTTTTATTCTCGTATCACACTTAAACAAAGCATTAAAACATCAATTCTATGGTTTCAACAATTACAAATAATTACCTTTACCCAAAATAGTGCCATGAGTATTTTACCCATCTCCGATTGGTTTAGTAAGGGATATCAGCACCCGCTAATTATTTCGGGCCCATGTAGTGCCGAAAGTAGAGAGCAGGTCCTGGATACTGCCATTGCGCTTGCCAAAACGGGGAGGGTTAATGTTTTGCGTGCGGGGATATGGAAACCTCGCTCCCGCCCCGGCACTTTCCAGGGAGCCGGTGATGTGGCATTGGAATGGCTGGAGGAAGCCAAAACAATAACCGGCTTACCTATTACGGTTGAGGTGGCTACACCTCAGCACCTTGAGAGTGCACTAAAACATAATATCGATATGTTTTGGGTGGGTGCACGAACCTCGTCCAACCCCTTTTCGGTTGATGCGCTGGCTTCGGCTATGGCAGGAATCAATAAACCTGTGCTAATTAAAAATCCCATTTACCCCGACCTAGAGATGTGGATTGGAACCATTGAACGATTCCTAAAGGCAGGCGTAAAAAAGGTTGGGGCTATTCACCGCGGGTTTTCTCCATTCCAAAAAGGGATCTATCGCAACATACCCAAATGGGAAATTCCCATCGATCTGAAGACTCGAATCCCTAACCTCCCCATTATTTGCGACCCCAGCCATATTTCCGGAAATCCCGATCTTATTGAGGATATTTCACAAAAGGCGCTCAACCTGGCCATGGATGGCCTTATGATTGAAACCCATATCAATCCCAAAGAAGCCCTAAGCGATGCCTTTCAGCAGATAACCCCGGAAGCACTTAACCTGATTCTTTCAAACCTCTCATACCCTAGCGTTCAGCCCACCGCAATCAGCCCAATTGATGTGCTTGAAACCCTTAGGGAGCAAATTGACTCGCTGGATCAACAGCTACTGGAGCTGCTGGCGCAACGAATGGAGGTTATTAAAAAGATTGCATCGCACAAGCTGGACCATAACGTGGCCATCATCCAGCTGCGCAGGTGGGAATCGATGATTGAAAAGCGTGTGGAACTTGGGAAGAGCTTAGGCTTGGATGAAGGATATATAAAAGACCTGCTCCGGCTGGTTCACAGGGAATCCGTCCGAAAGCAGGCCCAAATACTCTCGCCCAAGGAGCCCCCTGAGGGGCTATAGATACTATTGCTCTACCAGCTGATACTGGAAACTCTCCATGGTAGGATTGGCAAGAATTTGAGAGCAAATAGCCTCAACCCGTTGCTTTGCCTCTTCCTTGGTTGCTGCTTCAATCTCAAAGACAATATGCTTTCCAATGCGAACATTGGCTATATTAGGATATCCGGCATTCTTTAAAACCGTTTCAACAGCCTTACCTTGAGGATCTAAAAGAAGTTTTAGGGGCATAACCTCTACCAATGCAGTAAATTTCATAGTTCAATGCTTTTAAATTGTAGTTGACAAAAGTAGTAAAAATCAGCAGGAAAACAGTATTTAATTGCTATACCTTATCCACTTCCACATCTCTTTCCAGCTATGCTTTTTGCCGTAAAGCAGAATCCCTGTTCGATATATTTTACCGGCAAGCCAGGTCATCAGCACAAAAGTTACCACCAATATTGCTCCCGACAAAACTAGTTCCCATGCAGGTACCCCGTAAGGTAACCTGGTAATCATAACAATGGGTGAAGTAAATGGAATCATAGAAAACCAAAAAGCAATATTACCGTCAGGTGATTTTAACCCACTAATCATCACAATAATTGCTAGTATTAAGGGTAGGGTAATGGGCAAAACCAGCTGTTGGGTGTCTGCCTCACTATCAACTGCAGAGCCCACTGCCGCAAACATGGCAGCGTAAAGCAGGTATCCGCCTATAAAGAAGAAAATAAAACCGCCAATAATAAGCGTAAAGTTCACATTGCCTAACGCATTAAACATTTCATCCATACCTGCCTCCATAACATTAGTGATGCTGGGGTTGGTGGCCAACATATCGGAGGGGTTGCTCATAAATAAGCTACCGGCAATGGAGACCAGCCCGAAGGTGAGAATAATCCACAACAGCACCTGTAAGAGACCTACCGCAGCCACACCTATTATTTTCCCCATCATAAGTTGGAACGGCTTAACCGAGGAGACAATCACCTCAACAATTCGGCTACTTTTCTCTTCAATTACTCCCTGCATAACCTGGTTGC
>CAZKPD010000018.1:28307-28618 GCA_964554585.1 uncultured Rikenellaceae bacterium | reverse complement strand
TTCTTTGGCCTCTTCGGGGGTGACCACTTCAATGAGTGACGCTTCACTGCGGCGCAGCGATACCTCGTAGCCCATTACCGAATATTCGATAGGATCCTTAAGCGGAGCATTTTTAATAACTGTCACCTTTTTTCCGCGGATAAAGCCCATCTCGATAATGCGCTTGCGGAAGGCACCCCTTCCTCTTACCTTGGAAACAATTCCGTACTCACCGTTTTGCAGTTCGCTTAAAAGCATATATCTATCCGTAAAATATGAATTTCTTTATTTTAGCACAAAAGTAGTCACTTTGAGCATGGGGGTCTATCCCT
>CAZKPD010000018.1:0-28297 GCA_964554585.1 uncultured Rikenellaceae bacterium | reverse complement strand
AAGCATAAATACACTCCTTATGTATAGCATACCCGTTGGGTATGCAAAAGTAGTCCCTTTTACAAATAGTCTGTATCCCTATTAGTAGGTATTTTGTTTTATCCTTCCCCAATGCAATGGAATAATAGTATTATCTTAACATCGAAAACTCAAAAGAGTTCCGGGAGGGAATACCTTTGGATAAAAATGATAACATACTAAAGCAGATTAGGGAGCTACTGGGTGGCGAAGCCGATAGCTTCAATATCCTCGAAGATGTGGTTGATGTGGAGATTCAGGTGGCCTATCTGGATTTTTTACAAACCCATCAGCTCAATCCCAATCGCCAAGAAGTGCTGGAGAGCGAGGCTCAGCTGTACGACGAAACCATTGATATCAATACCAAAATGGGATTACTAGCCGATTTGGCATCCGTAGATGAACCACAGGCCTATCGCATTTTGGAGCGTTACGCAAAACAACCCTCCCCTCAGCTCAAGGGATGGGCTTTGATGGCCCTGCAAGAGAATAGAATACTGCTTGAAGCCAAATTTATAGATTCGAAACAGGTGTTTATCTCTACCGGATTGGGTGGTAAGGGGGGCAAGCTACGCTATTTTGTGGTGCTTTTACCCATGGAAGACAGACCCTTTACCGAAACGGAACAAAAGCTCATTAGCAGTGAGTTTGAGTTTACCCTAAAAAGGTTCCAATCCGAATTGGAGGATGTGAAATTTGTAGGTACCTATGCCACCATGCATGCGTTGGTGCCGTTGGGCATAAGCATTCGAGAGCCGTTTGTGGCTGCCATTGCTGAGTGTAACTCGTTGGGCGAGTTTATCAAATTGGGATTTATGATAACCAACGTAAAAACCTTTTCTGTTGAAGAGCTAGAGCAGCTGATCAAATCCCAAAAGCAGGGCTGATTTCTCGATGGGTTTAACGCAAAAAGGGCTGTTTTACCAACAGCCCTTAAATAGGGGGTATAGGTTTTGCAGCTTGTTAGCTCTCCAAATCTTCAAAGTTAATGTTTGATAAATCGTTCTGAAGAATCTCTACGCTATCCATATCGTGGGAGGGCAGCTCATCTTGCTGGTTCTTACGAATATATTCTACTACTTCCATTAGGCCTTCAGCAAATTTGTCGAAGTCCTCTTTGTAAAGGAAAATTTTATGCTTTTCGAAAGAGAAATCCCCCTCTTGATCCACCCGCTTCTTGCTTTCGGTTATGGTAAGGTAGTAGTCGTTTCTACGCGTTGATTTAACATCGAAAAAGTAGGTCCTTTTCCCTGCTCTCACTGCTTTTGAGAAAATTTCATTGCGATCCAAGCTCTCTTGTCCGTCCTTGTGACTCATTTCATCCATCATTAAAACATTTTTTAAGGTTATTCAACACTGATGTTTCTAAAAAGCTGTTCAAATGTAAAGAAATAATTTTATTACCCCTGCCTTTATTCATTTTTAATAATCTTTCACTGCAACAATCTTTCTATGCTCATCTATTGTTCAATTATCCATAGAAGGAGGATATGTACTGCAAAAAAATGAAAGATTATGGTTAGCCTATTTTTTGTATTGAAATTATTGGGTGTATATTTGCAGTCCAAAATCTAAGCCCAGAAACGTTCTTAGCATGATAAGTAGAAGATTATTACGGATTAAGGCCCTTCAGGTTCTGTTCGCTTTTTACAGATCCGAAAATGATTCGCTAGCCAAAGCAGAGTCAGAGCTTTTTCACAGCCTGAAAAAGAG
This sequence comes from uncultured Rikenellaceae bacterium, assembly GCA_964554585.1. Taxonomy (GTDB): domain Bacteria; phylum Bacteroidota; class Bacteroidia; order Bacteroidales; family Tenuifilaceae; genus Perlabentimonas. Next base: position 26,566 of record CAZKPD010000018.1, on the reverse strand, counting down.
CTATGATTTATACCACCTCCTCTTTTTACTTCTAACCGATGTTCGTGATTACGCCCAGCTGCGTATCGACACCAATAAAGAGAAGCTTATCCCTTTACCCGAGGATTTGCACCCCAATACCCGTTTTGTTCAAAACCCCATTTTTACCATAATAGATGAGAATGAGAGCATAAGGCAATATGTTGCAAAGAACACGCTTAACTGGGCGAACTACCCGGAGCTGATCCGGAAAATTTACCAAAACATGGTAGCATCAACCTACTACCAAAAGTATATGAATGCAGAGTCCTGCTCTTTTTCGCAGCATCAGCAGGTTTTGGTAAGTATCCTCTCCAAAGAGCTGATGGATTCCGAAGATTTTAGCCAAAGCCTTGAGGAGCAAAGCATATACTGGAATGATGATTTGGATTTTATGATTGGTATGGCCGTAAAAACCATTAAACAGTTCGAAGAGGGGCAAAGCCCCGAAGTGCCTGTATCGCCCATGTATAAGAGCGAGGAGGATGAGCTGTTTGCCAAACGATTGCTCCATAAGGTAATCCTAAAGCATACGCAAAACACGCAGATGATTGAACAGTACACCCAGAATTGGGATGTGGAGCGCATTGCCAATATGGATATTCTTATCCTGGAGATGGCCATTACAGAGATTACCGAGTTTGTATCCATTCCGGTTAAGGTGAGCTTTAACGAGTATATTGAGATTAGTAAGTACTATAGTACCGATCAAAGTAGTACCTTTGTCAATGGCGTACTGGATAAAATTATTCAAACCCTTCGAGCCGATGGGCAAATCCATAAACAGGGAAGAGGGCTTATAGGAGAAGAATAATCCCTATAGCTCCAAACAAACGGATAAAGTTAGGCATTATGGGTTGTCGCTATTGCTTCAGAATGGTACTCTTGCCCTCACTTTTGGCTCTTGCCATTTCGTGTGGCACAAAGGGCAATGAGGATGGGGTGTCAAAGGTTGAGATAGCGATTGAAGAGAATGGTGCCAAAGCCGCTACCATAGAGTTTGATAAGGATTTTGTGGATTTAGGGAACATTAGCCACGGTGAAGTTGTTGCTTATACGTTTAATTTTACCAATTCGGGGACAGAAGGGTTGATTATAAAGGATTTAATTCCCGATTGCGGTTGTACCAATGTAACCCTTAGCAAAAAGGTGCTTAATCCCGGCGAAGAGGCCTCCCTCGAGGTGGTTTTTAATAGCAGAGGCTGGTACGGTTCGCAATACAAAAGCGTGAGTATTGTGAGCAATGCCTCAACCCCATCACGCAGTGTAACCATTAAGGTAAATGTGATTTAATAGAATCTAAAAACTTTTTAAATAACTAAACAAAAGAGAAATCATGCTTAACACACTTTTCGTTTTTCTTCAGGCCGAGGCCGGAAACCCGCTAATGTCTTTTATGATGTTGGGTCTTATTATTTTGGTGTTTTACATGTTTATGATTCGACCTCAGATGAGACGCCAGAAAGAGCTTCGCAACTTTCAAAGCGCACTGCAAAAAGGGGATAGAGTTATTTGTGCAGGTGGAATTTTTGGAAAAATCTTTGAGGTAAAAGAGGACCATGTTGTTGTTGAAATATCCGACAACGTTAGGATTAAGGTAGGAAAGAGCACTGTACTTCGCGACTCTTCCGATTTGCAGCAGAAATAGCATTTTATTTATACCTTTACAGAGTTCTTTTGCAGAAATGCCTGCATTTGAACTCTGTTTTTTTATAAACTTCTTACATGTTATGTCGGACAACCCGTTTAGACAGTTCGGAGAACATACAAAACGAGAGAAAGCCCAGTTTAAGGTTAAGTTGGCCGTATTCTCCTTCTTTGTGATTGTGGCTTTGATACTCTGGTATCTGAATAAGCTGAGCTACGAGTACACTGCTGATGTGAGCTTTCCGGTGAGGTTCGAGAATATGCCCTCGGGTAAAATTTTGGTGGGCGAACCGCCTAAATACGTTGTGCTCAATGTACGCGGGTTTGGATATACTCTGTTAAAGTATAGGCTAAGTTCCAAGTTAACACCAATTAGCATTAACCTGCAAAATGCCGGGGTGCTCTCAAAGCAGGATGATGAGCACAAGTATATGTTAATCACCAATCGATCAAGGCATCTTTTTTCAGGATATCTGAGTAATGATCTAATCCTAGAAAAGGTGTCGCCCGATACCATCTTCTTTCAGTTTACGAATCTGGCCGAACGTAAGGTGCGCGTAATCCACAATGTGAGTTACTCCCTCAAAAAACAGTACATGGATTCCGGCCCCTTATTGATTAAGCCTGATAGCGTAACTATCGTTGGGCCGCATGCCATTATTGATACTCTTTCAGGCATTCGTACGGTTAAGCATTTCTTTGCTGATGTGGATCGACCCCTACATGAAAAGCTCTCACTGGTCACTATCCCACAGGTTGGCATGTCACATCGTAATGTAGAGGTTACTGTACCCGTAGAGCGATACACAGAGGCAAACGTATCCATACCCATTGAGGTGAGAAACCTTCCCGATTCCCTTAGGCTCATTATTCTTCCCCGGTTGGCACAGGTCAAGTGCAATGTGGTGCTTAGCGATTATCAGAACATTGAGACTACCTCCTTGTGGGCTTATGTGGACTATAATCAAATAGAGCAAATGCTGGGTAATCGGCTTACGGTTAGGGTCGAAAGCAAACCATATGTTGTATCAGACATTTCCTTTGAACCGCAATTCGTTGAATTTTTTATTGAGAAATTGCAATGATTTCCGTAGGGATTACTGGAGGAATTGGTAGCGGCAAGTCGGAGGTGAGCCGAATGCTTTTGTCTATGGGGTATCCGGTGTATAACTCCGATTTGGAGGCTCGGGCTATTGTGGATACCGACCCTGAGGTAAAGCGAGAGATTCAATCAGTTTTTGGTGAGGATATGTATGAAAAGGGGATGCTGAACCGACCCAAAATGGCCGGTTTGGTATTTAATGATCCTAAGCTGCTCCGGCAGCTGAATGCCATTGTTCATCCTGCTGTGTCATGGCATTTTGAGGTGTGGAAACAAAAGCATTCACATCGGGAGCTCATTTTTCAAGAGGCTGCCATCCTGTTTGAGAGTGGAGGTTATAAACAGGTTGATGCCACAGTGGTAATCACAGCTCCACAAGAGCTTAGGATTGAGCGGGTGTGCCGTCGTGATGGGGTATCTCCTCAAGAGGTTAAAAAACGGATGGCCAATCAGCTACCTCAAGAGGAGCTGGAGACCCGAGCCGATTTTCTGATTGTGAATGATGGGCTAAGCCCTTTGCTCCCTCAGGTTATTGAGCTATTGGAGAAATTGTTGGTTTTAAATAGTAGAGCATAAAACGATTATACATATGGCTAAATATGGAAAGTGGATTGCAGGTGGTTTGGGTTGGGTTCTGTTAGGACCCATTGGCGCAATTATTGGCTTTGCCATTGGTTCTATTATGGATGCACCAAAGGCAATGGTCGAAACCCGTCAAACCTCACGCAACAATTTTATTGTCAGCTTGCTGGTTTTGGTGGCTGCGGTGATGAAAGCCGATGGGAAAGTACTTAAATCAGAGTTGGATTATGTGAAGCAGTATTTCCTTCGAAATTTTGGCGAACCCGCAGCCAAAGAGGCATTGGTTTTCCTTCGTGATATCCTTAAGCAAGATGTTCCACTTAAGGATGTGAGCATTCAAATCCGCAACCATATGGATTACCCCTCACGGTTGCAGCTGTTGCATCTGCTTTTTGGTATTGCCAATGTGGATGGGCATTTACATCCCAACGAGGTAAATGTAATCACCAATATCTCAGGATGGTTGGGCATTACCTCTGCAGATTTCCAATCTGTCCATTCCATGTTTTTCGATAACTTAGATGCTGCCTATGCCGTTTTGGAAATAGATCGTAATGCCACCAATGACGAGATAAAAAAAGCTTATCGCAACATGGCGCTTAAGCATCACCCCGACAAGGTGAGCTACTTGGGTGAGGAAATGCGAAAAACAGCCGAAGAGCGTTTTCAAAAGGTAAATGAGGCGTATGAGAAGATCAAAAAGGAGCGAGGGTTTGTATAGCACCTAGTTACTGTTTTTTTGTTACCCATGAGAACAACACAAGTAATATGGTTCACCGGTTTGCCCTCATCGGGCAAGACCACTGTTGCACTGCTATTGGCCGATATGCTGAGGCAGCAAGGGGTTGCCGTGGTAACCATTGATGGTGATGAGTTTCGAAAAAGCCTTGCATCCGATTTGGGATTCACCCTGGCAGATAGGGAGGAGAATATTCGACGTGCTGCGCAAATGGCCCGTATGGTGGTTGATTCGAATGTAACTGCTATCTGCTCATTTATTACACCCACCCATGCCATCAGGCAGCAGATAAGAGAAATTGTGGGTAGCCATCGGTTGGTTGAGGTGTATGTGAGTACTCCCCTTCAAGTATGTATACAGCGTGATGCCAAAGGGTTATATAAAAAAGCCCGTGAGGGCATCATTAGTAACCTTACGGGAGTTGACTCCCCTTTTGAAGTACCCATAAATCCACATTGTACCATCGACACTTCACTGGCTTTGCCACAGGAGTGTGCGCTTAAGGTGCTCGATTGCATTACCCGAAAAAGTGGTTAAATTTGTGGGTAATCTGTAATCTACTTCTTCCTTGCCTGCCAAGGTCAGGGTTGTTTTAACGGAGAATCTCTTGGGCTACCATACGAATGAAACATCCATGATAATCGCCTCAACACACACGAGAATGACTATTGAATGGATGTTCCATCTGTACCTTTGAAAAACAAAGAATAGACAGATGAAACAGTATTCCATAAACCATATTCGTGAACTTGAGGCCGAATCCATCTACGTAATCCGAGAGGTGGTTGCTCAGTTTCAGAATCCGACCATGCTCTTTAGCGGTGGGAAGGATTCCATTACCATGTTCCATCTCGCTCAAAAAGCATTCTATCCGGCTAGGGTTCCCTTTCCGCTTTTGCATATTGATACGGGGCATAATTTTACAGAAACCATTGAGTTTAGGGATAATTTAGCCAAAAAGGCTAATGTACGTATTTTGGTGGCATCGGTTCAGGATTCTATTGACCAAGGAAGAGTGGTGGAGGAGACCGGATATGAGGCCAGCAGGAATAGGTTGCAGACGATTACCCTGCTCGACGCCATTGAGCATTATAAGTTTGATTGCGCTATGGGTGGAGGCCGTCGGGATGAGGAGAAAGCGCGGGCCAAGGAACGATTCTTTTCACATCGCGATGAGTTTGGGCAGTGGGATCCCAAAAATCAGCGACCCGAACTTTGGAATATTTTTAATGGCCGAATGAAAAGGGGCGAGCATTTCCGTGTGTTTCCCATAAGTAACTGGACAGAGATGGATGTGTGGCAGTATATCCTTATGGAAAAGATCCATATCCCATCGCTTTACTTTGCACATCAGCGCGAGGTGTTCCTGCGAAATGGGGTACTCTATGCCAATACGCCATTCGTCAGAAGAAGGGATTCGGAAACTGTTGAAACCAAAACCGTTCGGTTTAGAACCATAGGCGATGCAACCTGTACCGGTGCGGTTGAGTCAACAGCAACCACCGTAACGGACATTGTGCGTGAGGTGGCTGCCCTTAGGGTTTCGGAAAGAGGGAATAGGGTAGACGACAAGTTTAGTGAAACTGCTATGGAGGATAGGAAAATTGAAGGATACTTTTAGTTTGTTCGGCAACAACGAATCAGCACCAATGGAGAATTCCCAAAGCGAATCGGTATATCTGGATATGGAACTCCTGCGCTTTATTGTGGCAGGCAGTGTGGATAATGGTAAAAGCACCCTTATCGGTCGGTTGCTTTTCGACTCCAAGGCCATCTTTCAGGATCAGCTGGATGAGCTGGAGCGCACCTCGCTCCGTAAGGGCGAACCGGATATTAATCTGGCCTATGTAACAGACGGCCTTAGGGCCGAACGGGAGCAGGGTATCACCATTGATGTGGCTTACAGGTATTTCCATACGCTTAAACGGAAATTTATTATTGCCGACTCCCCAGGCCATTTTCAGTACACCCGCAATATGGTTACCGGAGCCTCCACAGCCAATGCAGCCATTATTCTAGTGGATGCCCGACTGGGAATTATTGAGCAAACGGTAAGACATGCTTATATTGCTTCGCTATTGGGCATTCCACACATTATTGTATGCGTTAATAAGATGGATTTGGTGGAGTATGGTCAGGAGGTTTTTCTGGGCATTAAGTCCCATTTAGCCTCCTATCTGTCCAGCCTAAACCTTCGCGATGTTACCCTAATTCCCATCAGTGCCCTTAAGGGGGATAATGTGGTGGAACGTTCTGCTAATTTGCCTTGGTACGATGGTCCCACGTTGATGTATCTGTTGGAAAACTTATACATTGGCAGTGATTATAATCAGGTCGATCCACGTTTTCCGGTGCAGTATGTTATCAATTCGGTGGACGATGAGAGTAATGATTATCGCGGCTATGCCGGACGCATAGCTAGCGGCTCATTTAGCGTTGGCGATTGGGTAAAAGTGATGCCCTCGGGATTTGCCACTACCATCCAATCCATCCGTATAGGGCGGAAGGTTCTTAGTAGCGCCAATGCACCCCAATCGGTGGCCATAACCCTTACAGACCATTTGGACGTGAGCCGTGGTAGCGTTATTGTTCCCTCTGAGAATGGGGTTAGGGTTAGCCAAGATGTGGAGATTATGCTGTGTTGGTTGAGCGAAACGCCGCTCAATGGTAATGCTAAATATGCCATTAGGCACACTACAAGCCATTTGCGCTGCATCATCAAAAAGATAAAATACAAGGTGAATATCAATACGCTGGATAGGGAGTATGAGGAGAGGGAGATAGGACTTAACGATATTGCCTGTGTAACCATTCGCACTACACAACCGCTAATCTTTGATTCCTACCGTGCCAATCGGGTAACCGGTAGCCTGATTTTGATTGATGAGGCCACTAATAACACGGTTGGTGCAGGGATGATTATTTAGGATTGTTGCATTCCTAAGGTTTCCAGTGCTTTTTCTATAATAGTTTGGTGATCGAATGCCAGAGGTGGCAAGCTATTTATGCAAAACCATTGGGCTTCGGCCGCATCATCACCCGCATTAGGAATAGTTCGTTCAGTGATAAATCCGTAAAAAGCAACCGAAATATTCCTCCCTCGTGGGTCGCGATCAACGGCATCAAAAGTGCCTAGCTGTTTTAGCTCAATCCCCGCTATACCAGTTTCTTCCTTCAGCTCCCGATGCGCAGCATCAGCTAACAGCTCATCCATTTCGGGAAAACCTCCGGGTAGGGCGTATTGCCCTTCAAAGGGCGGATTACCCCGCTTAATGAGCAGAATCTCACAGTTCCCGTTATCCGGTTTAAACAAAACGAGGGCATCAACGGTTACGAGCATACGGGGGTACGGATAGCTATAGCGCATTCCCTCTAGTGGTAAAGGTTATTGGTTGTTACTACTTTTCCGCTTGTCTCTATTCCGCTGAACCATCCAGATGGTCACAACGATAATAATTACGACGATAAGTATCTGGTGCTTAATCATACGAATGGCTTAAGCGTATCGTGAATAGGTTTAACTATCAAAGATTAAACGTTTAACTACTCTTAGCTGATGAGTGTACTTTTTCTCAACCACCGAAAATATTCCCTGCTGATCCAATTTATCCAATCGAACAAAACCGGAGCTGTGGATAATGTGATTATTGTTGAGTACAATGCCCACATGGGTTATATTACCTTCGGCATTGCCGAAAAATGCAAGATCTCCCGTTCTGTATTGGCTGACAAATTCAACGGTTTGTCCTAGGAATACCTGTTGACTTGCATCCCGCGGAATGGAAACTCCGACCATCTTAAAAATTACCTGGGTCAATCCGGAGCAATCAATGCCGTAGGGCGAACGACCACCCCATAGGTACGGCGAATTGATAAAATATTTTGCCAGCTCTTCGATGCTTTGAAGCTTATTGTTGCCGAGCGGTTCAAACGGGATGCTAAAGGTTTTATACTGCTTTCCGGGCAAGCTAAAGGTCCCATTTTCGGGAATGTAGTTGTATAGCGAACTGCCCGGGCATAATCTGATGGGATATTCGTCGTTTTCGGCTTTGGCCACAAAAAGCCGTGAGGCTACCGATAGCGCATCTTTAATGGAGAGCAGATTGTATTCCTCTTGATCCATAAGGATTGAGCTCTTTACATCAATCCATCCTGGGTAGCCATCGTGCGTAAGCTCAACCCTTAACCAATCCCTATGCTGCTCTAAAACCAAAAAGGTCTCTCCAAATAGCAGTTGGGTTACCATCTCGCTATGCTCAAAAGGTTCCTTTCTAACAGGAGTAATACTTTGGGACAAAACACCGTATAGCATAAAAACAATTTTTTTGAGATAGACTCCAAATATAAGCTAATCTTCAATAGCATCATAAAAATAGGGGCATAACCATTCTATTTACACAAAAACCCTTAAACTTGTATGAATTTTAAAAAGCAGCAATGACACAGGAGGAATTTTTACGCAGTGGGCTTAACGATAAGCAGGTAGTAGAGAGTCGGACTAGGCATGGAGATAACCTACTTACGCCACCCAAACGTACCCCATGGTGGAAATTGTTACTCGAAAAATTTGATGATCCCATTATCCGTATTCTCCTTGTGGCCGCTGCTATTGCTGTAATTGTCGGCTTCTTTCAGGGTAATTTTGTTGAGGGTATCGGAATTATTTTAGCCGTACTCATTGCCACCCTAATGGCATTTTTTAATGAGTATAGGGCAGGGCTTGAATTTGATATCCTTAATAAGGTAAGCGACCAGCAACCGGTAAAGGTGGTTAGGGATGGTGGGGTAACCACGGTTCCTGTTTCACAAGTGGTGGTGGGCGACCATGTCATAGTGGATACGGGCGATGAGATTCCGGCTGATGGAAAAATTGTGAGCTGTATTTCTCTAGGGATGAATGAGTCGTCGCTAACGGGAGAGCTCTTGGTTTATAAGAGCGCACAACCCGATCAGGTCGAAGAGAAACATACCTACCCTGCAAATATGCTCTACCGCGGTACTACGGTAATGGAGGGAAGTGCCTACTTTGTGGTTACCGCTGTAGGGAATTATACCGAAATTGGGAAAACTGCCAGGGATGCATCCATGGAGATCCATCAGCAAACCCCACTTAGCGCTCAGCTCGACAGGCTGAGCAAGCTCATTGGAGTAATCGGTTTTGCAGCTGCTTTTATTGCCTTTTGGAGTTTGATGCTGTTTGATGTTTTTACCGATCAGCTCATCCTATCCCCCGTAAACTGGTTTTCACTTTTTGCTGTATTAATCCCATTGGGTTTGCTGTTAACCAGAATCTGGTTGCCAATCCTTTTCGACTTTTTTGGCTTTCTCGGTAAATCAATCCCTACGCCTAAAGTACTTTCCGAAAGGATTTGGATTGCTATGCCCAAACTGCTGCTAAGGTCCATTGCGCTATTTGCTGTTTTTTATGGCATTGGTTTGCTCTTGGGGATTAACCTATTTTCCCAAGAGGCCTGGTTTAGCCTTTCAACCCTCGAAGAGATTCTGCTTTTCGTATTGGTGGCCATCACGCTAATTGTGGTGGTGGTTCCCGAGGGGTTGGCCATGAGCGTTACCCTGAGCTTAGCCTATAGCATGCGGAAAATGACGGCCACCAATAATTTGGTGAGGCGAATGCATGCTACCGAAACCATGGGGGCTACCACTGTAATCTGTACCGATAAAACGGGTACGCTCACCCAAAATCAGATGCGTGTGGTGGATGCCTCATTCTTTGTAGACCATTGGGAGAACGATACCCACCTAAAAAAAATGGTTTCTCTTTCCATGGGGGTCAACTCCAAAGCATTTATCGATAACCGGCAAAATAATCCTAAACCCTTGGGTAACCCCACCGATGCTGCTCTTTTACTATGGCTTTTAGAGACCGGGGAGGATTACACGAATTACCGAACCCATTTTAACGTTTCGGCTCAAATCCCTTTCTCTTCAGAGAATAAGTATATGGCCACTGCTGGCAATACAGCCATATTGGATAAGGCTATTGTTTTAGTTAAGGGGGCTCCAGAGATTATCAGATCCCGATGCACCCATTTTTATGGAGATGATGGGGTTACTCCAATCCATCTGCTTCAACCCGAAAAATTTGAGCATGAGGTGGGTAAGCTGCAAGAAGCGGCCAAACGTACCATCGCTTTTGCCTATAAGCTGGTAGACGAAAGTCCAAATACCATAGATGATTGTCTGTTAGATAATCTAATTTTATTGGGATTTATGGGAATTGCCGATCCCATTCGTCCCGATGTGGCCCAAGCGGTAAACGAGTGTAGAGCAGCTGGGGTTGATATAAAGGTGGTAACAGGGGATATTAGGGGAACAGCACGCGAAATTTGTAAGCAGATTGGCCTTTGCGTGGGGAATGATGAGGAGCATGCATTTGTGTCGGGTGAAGAGTTTTCCCGGTTGAGAGACGATGATGCCAAAGCCATTATTGCCGACCTAAGAATTATGTATCGTGCTCGTCCTGCCGATAAGCTTAAGCTGGTAAGATTGCTCCAGGAAATGGGTGAGGTGGTTGCGGTTACAGGCGATGGCACCAATGATGCACCGGCGTTGAATAGGGCCAATGTGGGTCTGGCCATGGGTTCCGGCTCTTCGGTAGCCAAGGAGGCTAGCGATATCATCCTATTGGATGATTCCTTTACCAGCATTGTTAATGCTATCCGATGGGGCCGATCGCTCTATCAGAACATCCAACGGTTTTTGGTTTTTCAGCTAACCATTAACCTGTTGGCGCTGGCCATTGTGCTTTTTGGTCCACTGGTTGGCGTTGCGCTACCGCTCACCGTGGTTCAGATGCTGTGGATTAACCTAATTATGGACACTTTTGCTGCGCTTGCATTGGCAACAGAACCCCCTAATCAGGAGGTAATGAAGCATAAACCGCGCTCCGCTACCGATTTTATAATTTCACCATCCATGCGCATACGCATTGGAATGGGAGCCCTTGTCTTTTTTATTGTTCTAATGGGTTTACTAAAGTTTTTACAAGCCGAACAAGGCATCTCGCCGTATGAGCTTACCCTTTTCTTTAATGTTTTTGTGATGCTTCAGTTTTGGAACCTTTTTAATGTCAAAGCCATGGGATCTGGGAGGTCAATTTTTACGGGACTTAAGCAGAGTCGGAGTTTTTTAATGGTTGCAGCGATAATTCTGGTTGGGCAGGTGGTCATCGTTCAGTTTGGAGGAACTTTCTTTAGGACTGCCCCACTATCCTTTTCCCACTGGATTCTTATCTTCTTTTCCACTTCGCTGGTTCTGTGGGTAGGCGAAATATTTCGTTTGGGTGGGAGTTTTAAGCGGATTGTACCGAAATAATGCCGATATTAGCAGAGCGTGGAATTTGGAGTTCAGGATGTTATAAATGCGCCCGTTTCCATTGCTGTTAAAGGATTTTAAATGATGAGCCTAAATCATATATACAGAAAATTGCTGGCAATGCTTTTTGCATTAGCCTTTTGCATCCATTTGTGTATGCTCTCCATGTTTGTTCCATTTGACACTGCTCATGCCGGTAACCTGTGGCCCGTTGGTGAGAGTGGAAGAGGTTTCGAGTATATGGAGTTTTTAGAAACCATTAAACCTGAAGTTATTCCAACGCCTTCTATCAGGCTCGATCCCATTTTTAAGGATTTTATTCAGCTTAACCAAAAACCGCCCTTTGCCACTTGCAAATTACAGGGTAAAGAGGAGAGAGAATTTTATCCCATTCCACAAATTTGTTCCCATACGGGAATCTTCCTGTGCCTCCGATTGTGATGTTTATTAAAAGCTTCCTCAAATTTTAATAATTGAACATTTCTTTTACAACACAATCTTGCCCAGCTTTCAATCATCTAAGGATATCGTGAGCGGTTAATACGGATAGCCCCTGCACAGTCCGGAGATTTTGTGAGCAGAGCATAACACATATAATTATGAGCACAAAAGAAAAAAAGTCTCTCCCAATTTGGGTTAGCCTGTTAATATTTGCAGCTATTATGGCTGTTGTTATGATTATTGGTTTCGCCTTGTAAGGTGCAAACAGTATCATATTCCGAAAGCCACTCCATGCTTATTTGAATGGAGTGGCTTTTTTACATAAGAAAAATGTAGAAAATCCTTTTCTTTAATGTTAAAGTTTTTATATTAGTGCATGATAAGAGGCGCTTGAATTGAGCAGGAGTAAAAGTAATTTAACCTTTTAGGCTTATGGCAAGCATTAGGAAATTAAAGAAAGGCGTTAAGCATTGGATAAAACATTTTTTACAGGAGTGTTGTACCCATCTGGCCTATTCTCCAAACTTGAATTTGGAGAATGTTTTACAAATTATTGCCGATGCAATGGCCTTAGAACGTGAGGTTATTGCTAAGATTTGTAGATCCGAGCTAAAAGATAAGTCAGAATCTAAAAAGTACTACCAAGAGGTTAGAAACTATTTTTTAGAACAAGCTCATCAGCTTATCGATCGTTTCAATAACGTAGCCTAGTAGTTGCTATTTATTCTATAATCATTCTGTTGCAATGACTTTGTTTTCTAAACTGGTACGGGATAGGTATTCGTGCCGTCAGTATGACCATAGGGAGGTTCCTAAAGAGTTGCTTGTGAGCGTTTTAGAATGCGCTCGAATGGCACCCTCTGCAGTTAATTTCCAACCTGTTCGGTTTGTTGTAGTGTCGAAAGATCCGTTAAAATCACAGCTGGCCGAATGCTATGCCGGATCGTGGTTAAGTTCGGCACCAATCATTATTGTAGCTTGTGGTAACTACAGCGAGGCTTGGCGCAGAGCTGATGGTAAAAGCCATTGTGACATTGATGTGGCCATAGCCGTTGATCATCTGACCCTTGCTGCTGCTGAGGTTGGATTGGGAACAAGCTGGGTTTGCAAATTTGACGCATTCCGATGTGCATCCATTCTTAAATTACCCAAACATGTTTCGCCCATAGCGCTTGTCCCCATTGGATATCCATTGGAAAAGGATAATTACTCTAAACTGCATTTGGAGAGAAAATCATTAGAAGAGCTGGTTTCGTGGGAAGGATACCATTTTTAAATTCGGCAGGTGTAGCCTTTCAGCTCCTTGGAAAGTATTTTGGCATTACTACTTACCAGTCCATCTAAAAAACTCCAAAATTCGTTGCTATGGTTCATGTGTACTCTATGAGCAAGCTCATGTAGTATGACATAGTTTATCAGGTGATCAGGGAGTTTCATCAGGTAAATACTCAGGTTTATATTGCCTTTTACAGAGCAGCTACCCCATCGAGAGGTTATGTTTTTAATCCTCAGTGTATTGTAGGTAAGGTTATGCTGTTTGGCCAATAGTTCAACGCGTTGCGGGAGGAGTGTTTGGGCCTCCATGCGGTAAGTTTCGGCAATTATCCCCTTCAGTACTTCCTGAAATTGGGTGTCATCGGTGTTGAGATGGAAGGGGTGAGTAACAGCTAGTTTTTTACCCTCAATTTTTACTTTAGTGGTTTGTACCATCGAGGGGATTAGCTGTAACTCATGTTCACGAGTCTTAAAACCAGAGCCAATGGGCTGTACTGGTTCCTTCGCCCTATTCTTTTCTTGGGTTTTGGCTATCCAGTTACGCCTATTCTCCACAAGCCATTTTACTTGGCTAAGCGGGTAACCCATTGGGAAAGTGACCACAACCTGATTTGATGGTTTAATGGCAATGGAGACACCTTTGGAGCCCTTGCGTCGTTTTAGAATAATATCTCCAACCCCATCCAATTTCCAAAGAATAGGGCCCTGTTTTCTCAAAAAAGGCATTTTACTGATTTAGTATCCAGATGTTTGGGTATTGTAATTTCCACACGTTCATGGAGTCCTCAGCTTCCTGTCGAGCTAAAAATGTACCAAGCGTTACCGCATGCATTCCGGAGGGCTGGGTAATAACCCTAGATTTGTAGCCCGAGGAGTTCATGTCGTCCGCTAGCTTTTCGGCATAGGTTACATTTCTAAAACTTCCCACAATGATGTGGTAAACTCCCTCTATTTTTTTTTGTGGAACAATCACCGTTTTTTCCGATTTTGGAGTTTGCGATATTCTGGTTTTACTAACCTCTTCTTTTGGATCACCGCTCTGTGAGGTTTTGTCCATTTGTTGACTTAGCTTATTGAACTCTTCGTCAAATTCTCCGGCACGCTGTTTGGTTTGCATCTCTTCCTGCGCTATGTCCTCCTGTGGAATGTTATCAAATTCCTCAACCTCAACTTCAGGAAGCGTTTCAGTTTGTGTTACTTTAGCAGGTTTTTTTACTTTTTTGAGAGTAGATGCAGCAATACCGCTATCGTATAGGTACCATCCACCAATAAGCAGAACAACTAAACCAAGTCCAAAGAGTATGCCCGTCAGAATGGCCCTACCGGTTCCTCCAGAGCGCTTGGCTTTATCCTGTTTTTGCTGAGTAGGCTTTGCTGAACTTGTGGGTTTAACAGGAGGTTCAACCTTTTTTGGTATAGGAGCAGTCATTTTGGGTATTTCTGCTTTTGCAGGTTCCTCCTGTTTCTCCTCCTTACTAACCACCTCTTGAACTTCTGTTTTTGGTTCCGGTTTTTGAACGGGGACCTCAATTGGTTTCTTCGGAGTAACTTCCTTAGGCGGTTCAATTTTAGCGGGTTCTTCAGGTTTGGCTGTTGCCTTAACCTTTGGTTCGTCTGGCTGAGCAACTGGTTTTTTTGGAATCTCCTTTTTTTGCTCACTCTTTGCGGCTTCCTCTTTTTTGGGAGATTCTTTGGCAATAACCGGTTTAGTAACCTCAGGTTTTGCAGTTTTATCCGCCTCATCACCTTCAGCGGTTATTGGCTTAAAAAACACGCTTCCCCGTTGATCGGTATAAAGTAAACCGATACCCGGGAGCTCATATGTTTTATTTGCGGCCAATTCATTCTTAAGTTCCTCGATAAAATTTTCTATCCTCTCCTTGGCCTTGTCCTTTGTAATCTTCTTTTTGGTTGCTAGGCTATTCTCAAGCATTCCGTCGTTGTACTTTAGAAAAGGGCTAAAGGTCAGGTTTTGAGGCTTAAACACCTCAGAACCATCATCTTTTAATAGAAATGCTCCAAAATCCGGAAGGATAACCCGAACATTTTTTTGTAAGAGTTCAATTAGGAATTCTTTGGTCATGGCTCAAGCGGTTAGTTGACATAATTCTGCCCCTAAAGGTAGTAATAATTTAGTAATCATACCTAAGAGATATGGGCATTTTTAACCCTTGGAGAATACCTCTTCAATAAGCCTAAGCACTTTTGAAATGTTGTATGGTTTGGTAAGAAGCTTATCAAAGCCAACGTGCTCAAAATCTGCAGCAAAAATATCCGGGTTATGCGCTGTTAAAGCGATTATTGGAACCGACCTTTTGCCCGGGGGCATCTTAGTTCTAATGTATCTGGTAGTTTCTATGCCATTCATAACCGGCATCTCAATATCCATAAGCACTAAATCAATTTCCTCTTGCAAAAGAATGTCGATAGCTTCCTTTCCGTTTTCGGCTTCAAACAGCCTAGAGCTAATGCTCTTGGCTATCTCCTTTATAAGCATTCTATTGATGAAGATATCATCAACGATTAGTATGGTATAAGCGTTTTTCATTTGCTACGTTCCCCCGCCACTAAATGCTCTGAGCTAATTATCCGAGCCTGCTCAGCGTTTTGATAATATCCATACTTTTAATACTAACATGATTCCGTGTAGTATCAATAATCTTGTCGTGCTTAAATTCCGATAGGGTTCTTATGAGGCTTTCTTTAGTGGTACCGGCCAGCTCGGCCAGCTCTAGTCGGGTCAAGGGGATGGTAAACGTGTGGTTTTCATAGATTTCTTCGGCAAAGTAGAGAAGAATATCGGCAACCCTACCCGGAAGCTGCTTGTGTAAAAGGGATGCCAGCCTATTGATGTTGAGCACGCTATCTCTTCCCAGCTGTTTTATAATCTCAAAACAGAAAGCATTATTCTCTTTCATTATCTGCTTCAGTACCCCTATGTCTACAAATTTTACGGTGGTATTCTCTAGGGCTAACACGGAGTATTCATACATTTCGCTTCCAAAAACAGAGGATAACCCTAAAAAACAACCCGGCTTCACTATCCGAATGATCATGTTCTTATCCCTTCGCATCTCTTTGGACAGCTTAACTAACCCGGAAGTGATAATGGGAATTTCTGCAATTCTGGCGTTTTGTTTCGCTATAATATCCCGCTTCACGTACTCTACTTTGGGAGTGCTAAATAGGAGTTCTCTTTCCTGAGGGAGTAAAAGAGAATCTATAAGAGATAGCGGGCTACTACTTCGGTTTTCGGGTTTTGAGTTCTCATTCATAGCGGGTTAATCTTTTGCTAGGCTTGTTAAAGATAAATAAAAATTTTGAATGAGACATATCACCGTTTTGGGGTAATTAAACTAACCCTAAAAATTTGCCGTAAGTGATAATTAGGTGTAAATTTGATTGTAATTAATTATTTCAAAAAATATGATACTAATTGTTGATGATTCGGCTACAAATCAGGTGTTGCTTGAGGCTATTCTGCAGGAAGAGGGTTATGAAACTGTTACCGCTTTTGGAGCTAAAGAGGCATTTAAACTCATTGAAAAACAGCAACCAAAGCTTATTCTTCTCGATTTGTTAATGCCGGAAATTAGCGGATTGGAGTTTTTACGCACATTTAAGGCTAATGCACAGGCTGGTCATATTCCTGTAATCATTGTGTCTGCAGTTGATTCGGCAGAAAATATTGAGATGAGCCTGCAATATGGGGCTGTTGAGTTTATTAGGAAACCCATTGATATAAATTCGTTTATAGAAAAGGTTAGGCAGGCAATACTCCGATAGTACCCAAAGAAATGTTACTGTAACCTATTTTTAAGAAAAGGGTACAAAGAATAGTTAATCTCACAAAATTCTTAACTGTACCAAGCCATCCTTGTTCATGGTTCAACACAAACCCAATTCTAGCATGGTGCTTTCAGGCAAATTTTCAATAGATCAGTTTATTGATGTCTTTCGGGGGATTGATGGTCAAATACTGCGACTGCATCAGTGCTCATCCGAAGATTTTTTAGGGTTAAATGCAGATTTTAAGGAGTACTTTAAGCAGTCGAAATTAATAGCTGCTAATGCATTAGACATTTTTAACTCGCTCACCACAGATGAATCAGAGGGTTTGCTGACAGATATTGAAGCGTTTTATAAAACTATAAATCGCATTCAATCAGAGTTTACCATGAATCTCAACAATACCATAAGCAGGTTGACAAAAATGCTAGAATTGCTGGATAAACTCTATTTCCCGCTTAAGAACTTGACCCAAGATTTGCTCACACTTGAGATTCTCTTGGCCAATCTTAAAATTTTAACCTCTGCCAATCCTGCTTTCACCGAAGAGGTTGAGCGCAAATTGCTACAATTCACATCTATTATTGATGCCTTTAAAAGCTATAACCAGCGCAGTGTGCTAGATTTTGAAAAGCTAAAATCGGAAATTAAGGGGATGCTGTCTCAATTTGAGAACATCCGCAGTAGCAGCGTAAAAGATTTGGATTTGGTGTTGAATAACGTTCATTTGGGCATTATCCTTTTTGCCGAAAAGCATGAAGAGGCATCGCGTCTTATCCCCCGTTTACGTGTTCAAACTGACGGCACATCCAAAAGTATTGCCGATATCATTACCAACTTGCAGTACCATGATATTATTCGGCAAAAAATGGAACATGTGCATGATACCCACAAAAAGTTGCTGATTGAGCTGGAAGAAACGGCTCGAGTGACTAATACGAGCGGGGTAGATAATCAGGGCAAGCTGATGATGAAGATTAGGGATGTAGCCAACCTTCAATCCGCCCAGCTAGTGTATGCCAATAAAGAGTACCAAAAGGCCATAGAGATTATTACCAATAAGTTTATGGAGATTGGTGACGATATGACCCATATCGCCTCAATGTGCCAAGAGATATACGTGTCTCAGGATAATTCCGGGGAGATTCACATGGAGGAGTTTATCCATAAGCTGCATACATCTGCTGATGTGTTACGCCGTTTTGTTAGCGCAACCGAAGCATATGCACATCAAGTACATCAATTTCAGTCCAACATCAATCAGGTTTCCGTGGGCCTTGATGAGTTTTCAAAGTCGGTATTCTCTCTAAAAGATCAATTCGTTTCTACCTGTAAGCATTTTACAGAAGCCGAGCTTAGTAATGGCGAATCGGACGAAGCCCTAAAACGTATTCAGCAGCTTTATAAGGATATGGAAGGGATAGAAAATCTTATAACCGATGTTTTTGCTCAGGTTGAGAGTATTTCCCAATCGCTTACCCAAGGGACAAGCGAAAGCGTTGTGGGCATGAGAGAAACCAATTTGATTACTGATGTAGCAGAATCTATGAGCCATATTTTAGAGCAGCTCAATGAGAAGCACAATAAAATTGTTAGCTTGCTAAGCACAAGCATTGGTCTAAGTACTAACATCCGTAAGGAGATCAGCATATCCATAGGCAAAGTTAAATACTACGATTTTTTCGAAAAGGTGATTGTAGCGATCATCCAGCAGTTTAATCAGATCTACGATTTGCTAAAGCGAGAGTTCGTCATTGAGCAAAGTGAGAATTTCGACGAGGTAAAGCGTTCCTATACCATGGCCAGTGAGCATAAGGTTCATGACCAAGTATCATTGGGTTTAACCAATGAAGAGGAGATCGAACTGTTTGATGAGGATGACGATAACCTTGAACTATTTTAAGAGTAAACGAATATGGCAAAAGTTCAAAAAGTAAATTTGCAGGTACAGGAAGAGAAAGGGGCTAAAAAAGGGCAGTGGAACATCACGCTTAAGGGGGAGCTAACCATTGATTACACCGATCAGCTCCAAGTGTTTTTTAAGGGTATTCTAGATAAGCATCATGACTTTAGCATTAGGCTAATTGAAGTAAAGAGCTTAGATTTATCGTTCTTACAGTGTTTATGGGCTTTTATTCGTGAGGTTAATCAGCAGAAAAAAAGTTTGACCCTGGATATGGAGCTGGACGAGGATCTCCGCTTATTATTGCAAAATTCAGGGTTTGAACGTCTTTTGCACTATAAAAATTAGAAACAGAAATATTAATTAAGTAGCGTTATGGCTAAAAAAATTCTGATAGTTGACGATTCCGAAAGTATACGTGAGGTGGTAAACTTCACGCTGGAGAATGAAGGTTTTGAAGTGCTGGTTGCGGTTGATGGAACCGATGCGCTAAAGTATCTTGATGGTACTCATATCGATCTAATTATAACCGACTTGCATATGCCTGAGATGGACGGCATCACGCTTATTCGTCACGTGCGACAAATGGAGCAATATCAGCGTATCCCCATTCTATTTTTGACCACAGAATCGCAAGCAGCTAAAAAGATGGAAGCCAAAGAAGCAGGAGCGACCGGATGGATTATTAAACCCTTTGTACCGGCTAAGCTTATTGCAGCCCTCAATAAAGTTTTACGCTAATGGAAAACTTCAAAAAGAAATTTATCGAGGAGGCAACGGATCTTATCGATAGCCTTGAGCGCACGTTACTTAGCCTCGAAGAGAATCCGGAGGATAAGACGATTATCCAGCAGGTATTTAGGATAATGCACACCCTGAAAGGGAATAGCGGAATGTTTGGGTTTGATAGCATAGACAGTTTTACCCATCAAATGGAGACCCTTTACGACCTGATTCGGAATGGTGAAAAAGAGGTTACCCGCGATATCCTGGATCTAACCCTCTCGGCGGTAGACCACCTTAAAGAGCTCCTTTCGGATGAGGAGATGAGCAACCCTAACCTACAAAAGATCCATAAGCAGCTGCTAAAAAGGGTTGCTAGCTTTATTGGAGAAAACCCGACAGAGAAGGATTCAGCATCCGAAGTATCAACAGAAACTGTATCTGAAGCGGATGAAGTTGAGCAGGAAGGGAACACCTATTATATCCTATTTGATCCGCACAAGGAGATTTTTAACAATGGAACCAATCCGCTGTTTTTACTCGATGAGCTCCACTCGCTGGGCGAGGTTAAAGTGCTGGCATACCTAAATCGGGTTCCCTCATTAAAAAGCATACAGCCCACTTCGTGCTATACCTATTGGGAAATTCTTTTGCATACCCACGAGGATGTGAATAGCATTAATGATGTTTTTATTTTTGTGGAAGATGAGGCAACCATTGAGATTCAGCAAGTTTATAATGGGAACCTATTGGCAGAGAAGCACTTTATAGAAGAGCTTCAGAGGTATGATAACCTGGAGACCGATTTTGGTATAGTTCAGCTCCAAAACCTTATTAGGCAAACAAAAAGTAGAAACATCAAGGAGAGGCTTGTTACTGCTGTAACCCAAGCACGAACACAGGTTAAGGACACTTCAATAAGCAGTATTAGGGTTTCGTCTGATAAGCTGGATATGCTTATGAATCTTGTGTCAGAATTGGTTACCACTCAGGCTCACCTTAGCCTATTTGCCGAGGAGAATTCCGTTCCCGGCATGATGCCTATAGCAGAGAATGTGCAAAAACTCTCAAGGCAGCTTCGCGATATTGCCTTTAGCATTGTGCTCATCCCCATAGAGAATATGCTCACCCGGTTTCAACGGTTGGTACGCGATCTCTCCTTGGAGCTGGGTAAGGAGGTCGCTTTTATTACTGAAGGTGCCGAAACAGAGCTGGATAAGACCATTATAGAGAATCTGGCCGATCCGCTAATGCATATTCTTCGCAACAGCCTCGATCATGGAATTGAAAGCGCTGAAGAGCGAATAAGAAAAGGGAAACCCAAACAAGGCAAAATAACCCTAAAAGCCTACTATTCGGGTGCTAATGTGATGATTCAGATTAGCGATGATGGGGCCGGAATTGACCCCCAAATGATTACCCAAAAGGCCATAGCCAAGGGTATTATTAGTGAGGATAGGAAGCTAACAGAACGAGAAGTGTTAGACTTGGTTTTTCTTCCCGGATTTAGCACTGCTAGATTGGTTACCGATCTCTCCGGCAGGGGGGTAGGTATGGATGTGGTTAAGCGAAAGATTGCCGATATCCGAGGTGAAGTGGAAATTGAATCTACTTTTGGGGTTGGCACCACAATAACCATAAAACTCCCGCTTACCCTTTCTATTATTGACGGCCTTTTGGTAAAGATTGACGATTCGCGTTACATCATCCCCCTATCGGTTGTAGAGAAGATCTATGCCATTGAGCATGAAAAAGTGGTTAAAACTTTTAACAATGTTATGGTGCTTGATGGGAAACAGATCCCATTCTTTTACGTTCGTCGGGAGTTTAACTACCCTGAGGTTGACGCAAGCCACGAACAGGTAATTGTTGTCAATTTTGAAGAAAAAGTGGTGGGACTGGTTGTTGACGAGGTGATAGGAGAGTACCAGGCAGTGCTGAAACCCTTAGGGAAGCACTATCGAAAGCAGGATATGATTTCAGGGGCAACAATTCTGGGCGATGGTTCGGTAGCCCTAGTGATGGACACTAACAAAATTATTAAGCTCTTTGCACATCTTGAAGATTTTCAGATAGACGAGAGCCGAAAAATGAACAAGAAATAAACACATTGGAAATAAATAGTATAGGAGGGAATAGAAATGAAACAGGAAAGTTCAAATAAGATAGATTCATACTTGTCTTTTAAGCTGGGGGATGAAGAGTTTGCAGCTCATGTTGATAAAGTCCTCAATATTCTTGAGATGACCCGAATAACGGAGGTACCCAAATCGCCCGATTATATGAAAGGGGTTATCAATCTCCGAGGTACGGTGCTGCCGGTTATAGATACTCGCATAAAGTTTGGAATGACACCTACGGAGTATACCACTAACACATGTATTATCGTACTTGATATAGAGGTGGATGGAGAGAGCATTCAGGTGGGTGCATTGGTGGATGCCGTACAGGCTGTGTTAGAGCTGGGCGAAAATCAGATTATGGCTCCGCCAAGCATTGGTAGCAAATACCGCTCAGAATTTATTGAAGGGGTGGTGAATATGAACGATAGGTTTATTATGATTCTTAATATGGATGAGGTATTTTCTGTTGAGGATGTAACCAGCCTTAAAAATAAAACAGAAGAGACCCACGGCAACGAAGAGATTGAAGAAATTGAGTAATCCTTGGATGGTACTCGATTGAAATTTTGTAGCGTACTATAATCTGGACAAGAATGTTGAGTTCCCGTTTAAATGATATTTTTAGAGCACAGCTTACCCCCGAGGAGTTTGATAGGCTGAGCAAGTTCATTTATATGGAGAGTGGAATTAAAATGCCTCCTGCCAAAAAGGTAATGCTCCAGGGTAGGCTGCAAAAGCGGTTAAAAGAGCTGAATCTTACCAGTTTTCAGGATTATATTGAGTATGCATTTGATACAAGGGCCTCGCACAATGAGATTATTCACCTACTAGATGTGGTGAGTACCAATAAAACCGATTTCTTTCGAGAGCCTATCCACTTTGATTTTCTTTCGCAAGAAGTTTTGCCTCGGTTTATTGAGCAAAGCGTGAATAAAAGCCACTTAAAAGTATGGAGTGCGGGTTGTTCTAGTGGAGAAGAACCCTATACAATTGCCATTGTGTTGGCCGAGTTTGCCGAACAGTGTCAGGGTTTCGACTTTTCCATTTTGGGTACCGATATTTCGACCCAAATACTGCAAAAGGCAGTGGATGCCATTTACAAGGAAGACCGTATTGAGGTAATTCCGCTATCTACAAAAAAGAAATATTTCCTAAGAAGTAAGGATAGGGCTAATCCAACCGTTAAGATCGTACCCGAGCTTAGAAGAAAAGTACGCTTTGGGCGACTCAATTTTATGGATTCCTATTACGATTTACCCGACATGTTCGATGTGGTATTTTGTCGGAATGTGCTTATCTATTTTGACAGAGAAACCCAAGAAAGGGTAATCCAAAAGCTATGTGCCAAGCTGAAAAGTGGCGGATACTTCTTTTTGGGGCATTCGGAGTCCATAATGAATATGGATGTGCCGTTAAAACAGGTAAAGCCAACCATCTTTCGAAAGGTGTAGTTTATACTAAAAAATAGTTGCAAAATGGGATACAATATTACAGATGAAGAGCTGCTTGATGAGCTGAAACGAAGGATTGATCTGAATAAAGAGTCCTTACAAGAGCTAAAGAACCTCAATGAGGAGCTTAAGGTGGTGAATTTGAAATTGGAGGAGTCTGAGGCGCTTAAAAGCCATTTTATCTCCAATATCACGAATGAGATTATCAACCCGTTCACATCCATTTTGGGTTTATCCAGGGCCATTCTCTCTGTGGATAAGGAGAACTGGAAAAAAGTGGTTTCCATGGTTGCCCTCATCCATTCCGAAGCGTTTGCCCTAGATTTTCAGTTTCGGAACATTTTTGTTGCAGCCAAAATAGAGGCCGGTGAGATTTTTCCGGAAATTGCCCATACTGATATTCTCAACCTTATTGAGAGCGTGATGGATAACTTTAGGATTGAAGCACGGCGGAAAAAGGTAATCATAGAGCTCAAGCATACCTGTCCGCTGGATGATCAGGGGGTATTCGTCTTTAAAACCGATCCTGAGAAGCTTAAGCTTATGCTAGCCAACCTGCTTAGCAATGCTGTAAATTTTAGTGTAGAAGGTGGTGTTGTTGAGGTGATTGCGAGCAGTAGTGAGGGTAATCTGACTATAAGCGTTCGTGACCATGGGGAAGGGATATCAAAAGAGAACCAGAAAATTATTTTTGATCGATTCAAGAGGCTGGATACCGGCATCAATTCGCTCAATCGTGGGCATGGGCTTGGCCTATCGGTGAATAAGGCCATACTCGAAATCCTTGATGGAACCATTGATATCCAGAGTGAACTGGGTAAGGGTGCTTGTTTTACCATATCCATTCCCGAGAGCGAGACGGTTACATCCGATTTTGCTTCCGATGCGAATGAGACCTTTTTTGATTCGGAGGAAGAGATTTTTTAAATTGTAGGTAATGGATGAGCTAGGTACTCATTTTTTATATCCGGCAGCACTTTTTGCGTCGCCTAAACCTCATGCCGTAAGTACCATACTCGGTTCTTGCGTTGCAGTGTGCTTGTACGATATTTCACTTAATATCGGGGGGATTAACCATTTTATGCTGCCCTTTTGGAACGGACAGGGTTTGGCTAGCCCTAAATATGGGAATATTGCCATAGAAAGATTGGTGGATAGGATGCAGCAGCTGGGATCCAAAAGGGCGAACCTAAGGGCAAAGGTTTTTGGTGGAGGAGAGGTGATTGATACCGATGTATCCTATTTTAATATTGGCCAGCGAAACATTGAGCTGGCTATTAGTATGCTCGAAGAAATGCGAATACCCATTGTAGCCAAAAGTGTGGGAGGGAAACTGGGACGTAAAATCGAGTACCTTACCTCTACGGGCGAGGTGAGGCAGCGCTATATAGAGCGATCAATTCCGTTGACAAACCAGAGGTAATAGGTAGCTAATGCATCAAATTAGATCTGTATGATGAGCTCAAAAATAAAAGTGTTAATCGTAGACGATTCCGCAGTGGTAAGACAAACTCTTACCGAAATCATCTCTTCCGACCCGCATTTGGAGGTTATGGGAACAGCTTCGGACCCCTATTTTGCTGCCAAGAAAATAGCTGTCGAAGTTCCCGATGTGATTACCCTCGATGTGGAAATGCCACGTATGGATGGGCTCACATTCCTCAAAAAAATAATGACCCAACATCCTATTCCTGTGCTAATCATATCGAGCTTAACCGAAAAAGGCACCGAAACAGGAATGAAAGCGTTGGAGTTGGGAGCTGTGGACATTATTACTAAGCCACAGATGAATACCAAGGCGTTTTTTGAAGAGTCAAAAATCCTTATTTGCGATGCCATTCGAGCAGCGGCTCATGCCCGTATTTCTCGCCGTAAGTATCAGTCGGATATAACTCCAATTGTTCCCCCAAAACTTTCTGCCGATGCCGTTTTACCCCCGATTTCTGCAAACCACAGCATGATAAAAACCACGGAGTATGTAATTGTTGTGGGTGCTTCAACCGGTGGAACCGAAGCGTTAACTGCTTTTCTGTCGGCTTTACCCATCGACTCTCCGGGGATAGTGATTGTGCAGCACATGCCCGAGAAATTTACCACATCGTTTGCTGCTCGCCTCAACGACTTGTGCAGCATATCCGTAAAAGAGGCAGAGGATGGCGATGCCGTAATTCGGGGGCGTGCACTCATTGCTCCGGGCAACTTTCACACCCTGCTCAAGCGTAGCGGAGCCCGCTACTATGTAGAGGTTAAGGATGGACCCATGGTCAATCGACACCGCCCATCCGTTGATGTGCTCTTTAGGAGCACGGCTCGCTATGCGGGCGCCAATGCGGTGGGAGTGATAATGACCGGAATGGGCGCCGACGGCGCACAGGGTTTGCTGGAAATGAAACTGGCCGGTGCCCATACAATTGCTCAAGATGAGGAAACATGTGTGGTATTTGGAATGCCCAAAGAGGCAATAAAATTGGGTGCCGCCGATAAGATATTATCCCTTAACGATATTGCACACCATGTGATTAGGCCTCTGTAGGGGCTGTATTGCGGTGGCTAGGCTTTTTAATGTTAAAATGGTGAGAGCAGGCTAAATGCTCTTTTTCGTTGCTTAATTGAGCTATTTATGAAATAATACCTATTTTTAGTCAAATTTTAACTCTATGCAACAGTACTACTCACGTTGGTTTGTGGCTCGATACACCATAATGGCATTTGTGCTTGGTGTAGTGTTCGTAGCAATAGGATATTTCATACAATCTTTCGGATTCAACCTCTCCTTTACCATAAAAGGAATAGCAGAAATGCACAAGTTGTTCCCAATTTTTTACTTATTGGATTTGCTTCCATTCATAACGGCTGCCATCATTTTTGTTGTTGCAAAAAAGCATGCGCTTACGCAAGCAGAGATTCTGGAAAACAATGAGTTTGAAACATCCCGACGCCGTAAACTTTTTCGTTTTGTTCAAAAGATTAAAGAGGGTGATATTGA
The DNA here is from genome assembly GCA_964554585.1 of uncultured Rikenellaceae bacterium. Classification (GTDB taxonomy): domain Bacteria; phylum Bacteroidota; class Bacteroidia; order Bacteroidales; family Tenuifilaceae; genus Perlabentimonas. Next base: position 452 of record CAZKPD010000018.1, on the reverse strand, counting down.
AGCCGAATATGAGTTTGATGACACCGATTTGCTTGGTAAAGCAATTGTAAACCTGCGCGATACGCTAAAACATGCGCAGCTGGAAGAGACCTCCCGACGCAAAGACGATGAGCAGCGTAGATGGCTAGCTGAGGGTTTGGCCAAGTTTGCAGAGATCCTGCGAACGGAAACCGAGAGTATCGAAGACCTGTCCTATGCCATAATTAGCAATCTGGTAAAATATATCAAAGCCAATCAGGGTGGGTTTTATCTGCTTGATGATACCGACGAGGAGGACAAGTTTTTTACGCTTACGGGCAGCTATGCTTATGAACGCAGAAAATTTGCAGACCAAAAAATAGGTTGGGGTGAGGGGCTTGTTAAAGCGTGTGCCCTAGAAAAACAAACTACGCATTTAATTAAAGTTCCCGACTCGTACCTGAAAATCACCTCCGGATTGGGAAGCGCTAACC
>CAZKPD010000017.1:0-28989 GCA_964554585.1 uncultured Rikenellaceae bacterium | reverse complement strand
CTGGCATCCTGCCACCTGAGTATTGGCTGCATAGGGTACGCCAAACACCTCCAGCTCTACCCATATGTCATATTCAGAAAGAATGCCCTCATCCTTAAATATTTCAGTCACATTGTCTATCTGATATTCATAAGAAACAGATTGAGGATTCTTATTCTTATTCATAAACGGGGTGATATAGCGGGCAATCTCAATACGGGTAACCTCGTTGCGATTATAGGTTTCGGCACCTTTCTCCACAAAAGCCAAAAACACCTCACCCAATCTGTCATAGTTATCGCACAATGCGCCAATTGTAACCTCCATGCTAAGAGAGCCAAGCGTCAGATTGCTTAGCATTTCGGACGATAGCTTGGTGCTGTACACTGCATTGTTCAGCCGAATAGCACCATCGGGAACTGGTTCATCCACGGTAGCTGCGTAACCGTCGTAGTACACCACTGCATCAAAAATGGTATATGAGCCCTGAGCAAAAGAGAGAGCTGCAAAGCTCATTGCAGCTAAAATCAGAAGGAATCTTTTCATTTTGTAGTTTTTTGTCAAAGATAATAATTAAAGGTACGTCAAAAGATGAAACAACCCTCTTGGGCTGATAACACACACCCAAATCAGCCAACCATCCCATCCAGCAGCTGAGCCATCCGTTGGGTAAGCGCCTTACGTGAGTAACGCTCATGTCCCGAAGTGGCAAATCCTTCAAAACCCTTTTGATACCAGCTCCACAGGCGCTCAATGCCTTCCCTTAGCTCATCCTTTGATGTGAAGTCAACAAACAGGCCCGATTGCGTTTCATCTATCAATCTTTGGGTATCGCCTCCCTTGGGCCCAATGGCAAAGATTGGCCGCCCTGCGGCCATATACTCAAACACTTTCCCCGTTTGAATGCCCATGGCATTGGGACTTTGGTTTACCAATAGCAGTAGTGCTGACGATTGCAGCTGAGCCTGTACAGCCTGTTGGTGGGGTAAATAGCCCAAAAGCTCTGTATAGGGCAATAACCCGTTTTGTTCAATCCCTTCACGGGCCAAAATATCGACACTACCCACAAACTGAAGCTTGAACCTTTGCGCAAATACGGAATTCTCTTTTACCATCTCTCCCAAAACCTGCCAGAGCAGGTTGCAGTTCCGGTTGGGCGACAGGGTGCCGATATGGGTGAGAGAAAACTCCTCGGGGGTGGTAGGGTTTGCCTTTTCTGTCGGCTGAAAATCATCGGAATCATACCCGTTCTCTACCACGCTCACCTCAACATTGCCCAACCTTGCTAAATCGGTTGCCCAACCATTGGTGACAGTTACCACCCTTTGTGCCGAGCTTAAGACCTGTCGCTCCAACTTGGCATGAAGCCTTTGGGCGTAGGCTCCGGGTTTAAAATCGTGAAAAAAATCGATTTCAGTCCACGGATCGCGAAAATCGGCCAGCCAAGGTGTGCCGTTTTTTTTGCTAACCCGAAACGCTATTAAATGTGTGGAGTGTGGTGGCCCTGTGGATATCATTGCGTCAACGGGATTCTGCTTAAGGTATTTAGATAGATATCGAGCCGAGGGACGAATCCAAAGCATACGGGCATCGGGAATAAAAAGATTTCCGCGCACCCAAATGGCCAAGCGGTTCAAACAACCGCTTTTAGCCTTACCCGTTGATGCCATTCCGGCTCCAAACTTTTGTCCCTTACGCCCGGTTAGCTTTCGAAACAAATTATGTGGTTCTCGCACATTTTTGCGTATCACCTCCACTCCCTGAGGAACCTCTGCCAGCAGGTTCTCATCCATGGCAGGGGCTTCGGGGTTTGCTGCCGTATAGATTACGGGTTCCCAGCCAAAATCGCGAAGGTACTTGGTAAACTTAAGCCAACGCTGTACCCCGCTGCCTCCGGCAGGTGGCCAGTAGTAAGTTATGATAAGCACTTTTCGCATGACCGAGTAGTAGGTTACTGAATATCTCCGTTACGTAACCCGGCAAAATGCAAAGCCGAGCTATCAGATTTTGCTGAGCAATGTTTTCATGCTCACCTTGGGTTCCAAGAGTTCCCTTAGGCGTGAGGCATCCACCCGTTCCTGCTCCATGCTGTCGCGGTAGCGAATGGTTACCGTATTATCCTCAAGGGTTTGATGATCAATAGTGATGCAGAACGGAGTTCCAATGGCATCGTGGCGGCGGTAGCGTTTGCCAATGCTGTCCTTCTCTTCGTACTCACACTTAAAATCAATCTTCAGCTCATTCATAATCTCACGTGCCTTCTCGGGCAGTCCATCCTTACGAACCAGCGGAAAAACGGCCAGCTTAACGGGAGCTAAAGCGGGTGGTATGCGTAGCACAACACGTTCCTCAACCTTTCCGTCCTCCTTGTTAATCTTTTCTTCGGTATAGGCTCCGGCCAAAACCTGCAAGAACGTACGGTCTAACCCAATGGATGTTTCAACCACATAGGGGATATAGTTCTGGTTGGTTTCGGGATCGAAATACTGCAGCTTTTTACCCGAATGCTCCTGATGGCTTGCCAGGTCGAAATCGGTACGGGAGTGGATACCCTCCACCTCTTTAAAGCCGATGGGGAACTCAAACTCAATATCGAAGGCGGCATTGGCATAGTGCGCCAGCTTGGCGTGCTCATGAAAACGGTATCGCTCGCTCCCAAAACCCAAGGCCTGATGCCAACGCATCCGCTTCTCTTTCCAAAACTCAAACCACTCCAGCTCCTCGCCGGGGCGAACAAAGAATTGCATCTCCATTTGCTCAAATTCGCGCATGCGAAAGATGAATTGACGGGCTACAATCTCATTACGGAATGCCTTGCCTATTTGGGCAATCCCAAAGGGAATTTTCATCCGTCCTGTTTTTTGAACGTTCAGATAGTTCACAAAGATACCCTGGGCCGTTTCGGGACGAAGGTAAATGGTGCTGGTATCGCTACTAACCGAACCCATCTTGGTTTCGAACATCAGGTTAAACTGACGCACATCGGTCCAGTTGCGGGTTCCCGATATGGGACAGACAATCTCGCAATCCTCAATAATCTTTTTTACCTCAACCAAATCATTCCCTTCCAAAGCGGCTACCATGCGGTTCTGCACCTCGTCAATTTTTCCCTGAGTTTCGAGAACCCGTGGATTGGTCTGCCTAAACATGGCCTCATCGAAGGAATCGCCAAACCGTTTTTTTGCCTTTTCTACCTCTTTATCAATCTTCTGGTTCTGCTTTTCCATCCACTCCTCAATGAGCACATCGGCGCGATAGCGCTTTTTGCTATCCTTATTATCAATAAGCGGATCGTTAAAAGCGCCCACGTGGCCCGAAGCGGTCCACACCTGTGGGTGCATAAAAATAGCCGAATCGATACCCACAATATTCTCGTTGAGGCGGGTCATGGCATCCCACCAGTATTGGCTGATATTATTCTTTAGCTCTACCCCATTCTGTCCGTAGTCGTACACTGCGCTCAATCCGTCGTATATCTCACTGCTCTGAAATACGAATCCATACTCTTTGCTATGGGCTATAATTTTTTTGAAAAGATCTTCCGAAATCATCTGGTTAACGTATTATGAATTAAAAATATGTCTCTTTTTGGGTTAGCCGCAAAAATAGTGGAATTAAATGAATTTAAAGCTTTTTTGCCACACATGAAATAGGAGGATGTAAAACCCAATGGGTTAGTTCCACTTTAGGTCGATATTATTTATCCCGTTAATAGTTTGATACATCTTTTCATTTTTCGCCTTTTTCAACCATTTTTGTAACTCTTTTAATCAACAAAACTCGAATTTGACATATGAAGCCTACGCTTATTATACTTGCCGCAGGAATGGGGAGCCGCTACGGCAGCCTAAAACAGGTTGATGCGGTTGGCCCCAACGGTGAAACTATTATAGACTACTCGGTATTTGATGCCCTACGAGCCGGATTCGGAAAGATTGTATTTGTTATCCGCAGGGATATTGAAAAGGAGTTTATTGAGGTGTTTGGGAAACGATTCGAAGGGAAAGTGCCCTACAAGATCGCTTTTCAGGAGCTGGATATGCTGCCGCAAGGCATAACCTGCCCACCCGAAAGGGTAAAACCCTGGGGTACAGCCCATGCCGTTTGGGTGTGCCGTAACGTGGTGAATGAGTCTTTTGCGGTAATCAATGCCGACGACTTTTACGGGAAAGAGGCTTTTGAGATTTTGGTTAGCCAGCTAACCAATTCCAAATTCGACAGCAAAAGCTGCTGTATGGTTGGGTATAGGCTGAGCAATACCCTAAGCGAGCAGGGCGCTGTGTCGAGGGGCGTGTGCCGGGTAGACGAAAACGCACTGTTACAGGATGTGGTAGAGCGTACCAAGATTGAGCGCTTGGAAGGTTCCGTAAAGTATATGGACGAGCAGGGAGCCATGGTTCCCGTTGACGAAAACTCTATCGTATCTATGAACTGCTGGGGGTTCCACCCTTCGCTTTTTGGTCATATCGACTCTATGTTCCACGAATTCCTTAGCGGTTCGCTGGCCAATCCCAAGTCCGAGTTTTATATTCCAACAGTAGTAAACCACCTGATCACAAAAGGCCAAAGCAGCTGCAAGGTTGTGCCCACCACATCGCAATGGTTTGGGGTAACTTACCCGGGCGATAAGCCCATGGTAATGGAAAAGCTGAAAAGGCTGATTGGGCAAGGGGTGTACCCATCCCCACTATTTTAAGTAAATCGCCCAATGGTTGCCGTTATTTCCATAATGATAGCCGGTATGGTTGTAGGCTATTTTATCCGCAACAGAGAGGTGCTGGTAAAGCTCAACGACAAGCTAACCATGTGGTCTATCTACCTGCTCCTTTTTCTTATGGGCATTTCCATTGGGGCCAATCGCACCATTGTTGGCAATATGGCCAGCCTTGGGGTTACTGCGCTAATCATCACCGTGGGTGGTGTACTGGGCAGCCTGCTGGTGGCATGGATTGGCTACCGTATCTGGTTTAAAAAGAGGGAGCAGAACCATGCGGAGTAGCCTAATCATACTGCTTTTTTTTGTGCTGGGCATAGTAGTAGGGTTTTTCAACCTGGCTCCCGACGTAATCCTCGAGAACGATTTTACCCATTGGGCGCTATACCTGTTGCTTTTTGTTGTGGGCATTGGGGTTTCCACTACACCCAACGCATTTAAAATGCTGGGAAATTTCAGCTATCGAATCCTGCTGGTTCCGCTGTTCACCATTGTAGGCACAACGCTGGGCATGGTTGCGGTTTACCTGTTGCTCGCCGAATTTCAGCTTACCGACCTGCTGGCCATTGGCTACGGGTTTGGCTACTACAGCCTTTCGAGCATTTTTATAACGGAGCTCCGAGGCGAGGAGCTGGGTGTAATAGCCCTTTTGGCCAACGTGATGCGAGAGATTATCACCCTTCTTACGGCACCGCTTATGGCGGTGGTTTTTGGCAAGCTTGCTCCCATTGCGTTGGGCGGTGCCACCAGCATGGATACCACGCTACCCATAATCACTAAGGCTTCGGGGAAAGAGTACACCGTAATTGCCTTGGTACACGGGATAGTGCTTAGCATACTGGTTCCTTTTTTGGTTACGCTGGTTTTGGCGTAATTTGGTTTAATTCTTACCAACTAGGGAACTTCCTCATTGCGGCGCAAGTATCTTCTTTGCTCCAAGGTTTGGGTACTGCGTGCGCCTTTGCTTTGGGCGTTCGCCCATTCCCCGAGCTGAAGCTCGGGGTTATAATAACCTCACCGCTCTGTGGAGGTTTTCCGACTCTCGCTTCACGACATGTGCAATAGAAATGGATGACCTTTAATTATGACGAATTGAAGACTGTTTACCTTTTTGGGAATTTATTTGGTGCAACCAAAAAATAGGACATTGTGTGAATTAGTATAATAAAAAAAACCCTTGCAATATTACAAGGGTTTGAAAATCTTAGTTTTAATTAAAAATTGTGGAGATTAAATTTTAAACTTTAGAAACAGTATTTTAGATTGATTGTTGCATAATTCATACTAGGATGAGCATTTGTTGTGCTTCTAGTATTGCGGGTAAGAATAGTAGTGTATTGTACATTCATTCCAAACCCCTTATAATTGAATAAATCAACATCAATTATATGTCCAAAATGAAATCCTAAATCATATTTTTCTTTTCCTGCATGATGTTCATTACTATACACTTTAATAATTCTTTGTTTATCTATTATTGGTACAAAATTTATATGTTTTAAAATTTTATGCGGTGTGTTGTCTGCTTTATGTGCAATTTCATAGACGTTTCCGAAATTAATTCCATATCCAACATAATATACTTGGTAATCAAAATAATTTAATTTATTTTCTTTGTAACGTGTGTTAAAAAAACCCAAATAAATGTTTTTATACTTAACTTCAAGATGAATTGGGTTAGTATTTGGGAAAATTTTAAGGGTTTCACCATATTGACAATAAACCCCACTCCCAACCCCAACACTAAAATTGGTATCAGACTTCCACATGGTTTTAGCACCATAGAGCAACCAACTCTCGTTGCTTGGTTTTTCAGCGTAAACTGTGGTAGTGGTAAACAAACCACCCACAAACAAAAGTAAAATCAAAAGTAGTTTTTTCATAGTCATTAAATTTTAAGTTATTTACTGTGGCTTGGTTCGCAAACACTTTTGCAATGCCACCGCGATGGGGCATCGGCCTAAAACTTCTCCTGCATTATAGGTACAAAAACAAACGGTAAGCTTTGTACCTCCCTTTTGTTTATGCATTCCTAAAAACCATTTTCACGTAATCAAAGTTAGCAACACAAAAAGGTGGTTGCTTTCTTTTTTAATAAAGTTTGTGCGTATGGGTTACAATTTGTAAATTTATCCCAAATTTAAAAGCCCATTACCCATGAAGAATATAGATACCGGCTCGTTGCTTACCACCATAGGGCAAAATTTACACACTATCCGCAATGCCCGTAAGGAAACGCTACAATCGGTGGCTGCCGATATTGGCATTACGCACCCCATTATCAGCAAAATAGAGAATGGCAGACACCAAAGCTTGCAAATTGCGCTGCTGGTAAAGCTGTGCAATCATTACAAAATCACCTTGCAACAGGTATTCTCGCTTGAAGTGGCCAATATTTTTCAGCTAACCAATAATGGCGAAGGGCAACAAAAGCTAATCGGCCAAGAGCTCTCTTCGGGCTACGAGCTGTACATACAGCAGCTGATCAATGAGAATAAATACCTAAAGGAGCAAGCGCAGCAACTGCTGGACAAGATTGGCATCCAAGAGCAAACCGTATAGCGCGGTAGGGGTAACGGTGTGCGCCATTCGCACCAACACCTCCTCCCGCCATTTCGACCAAAGCAAATAGTTCGTAAATGAAGCCTACGGCTTCAAGGCGCGGTGGCCCAAAAATCCGGCGAGCCGGCGCAGGCCTGCGGGGAGAAGCATTGGACTTTTTTGATTTTTTGCCTACTTTTTCACCTGTCTATTTTTTGTTTTTCAAAGGTACAGACCCGCCTGCCTGCCTAAGTTTTTCGCGGGCAGGTGGAACATCCATGCAATAGTCATTCGCGTGTGTTGTGGCGATTATCATGGATGTTTCATCAAGGAAAAAGTAGGAAGAAAGCACGGGTGCCGTTTTTGGTTACGGTGGTTTTGGCATGGTTTGGCTTAATTCTCACCTAGCTGGGAACTTCCTCATTGCGGCGCAAGCATCTTCTTTGCTTAGCATAGGGTTGAACGCTCAGGAAAACACGAGCGAGAGGTCCATGCGCAGGGCGTGGGCTATGCGGAAAAAGCTGGATAGCTGCATATCCGTTTCTCCTCGCTCAACGCGGGCAATATAACTACGGGCTGTTCCCACTTGCTCCGCCAACTCGTTCTGCGTTATTCCCAGTTCTTTGCGCCTGTCGCGCAGGATAATACCATAGTAGTACGCCCGTGCCCGGGCTTCAAATGCTGTTCGGCTTTCCGTTCCCGGTGCGCCGTATTTAGAGGCCAGCACCGTTTCAGCATCCACCAGCCTGTTCTTGTCAATCTTCCTCATGGCTAATTCTCTTTAGTATATTCTCTGCTAATGTTATCTGCCGCTGGTACTCCTTGGTCGATTTCTTCATAAAGGCGTTCAGCAGCACGATCTCTGTGGCAAGCACCACATTTTCATGATCCATGGCAAATAGGATGGTTCGGTACTCATTCCTGCCCACCGACACCCGCATTTCGTATAGCGTGGTGTTGGTCAGGTGCTTCACAAACCGTGTGGAGATTACCCGCTCCGTTCTCACCACACTAAGCACATAATCAAACTTGGTTCTCACCCTTTCGGGTAAACCATTGTAGAACCGGGCGAACTCGGCTGTCCAGAGCACATTCCTTATGTATGTTTCTTGCCCTTTCACTCTGCAAATGTATCTTATTAGATACAATCTGCCAAGTAAAATGTTCTTTTTTTGATGTTATATGAATAAATTGTAGTAAAGTCGCTCATATTTCTGAGCATTAAGTCTAATATGTGTGTGGTGCTAAGCATTATAGCTCCCTTTTTGGTTACGCTGGTTTTGGCGTAAGCTTTGCTTTTAATCATATTTTATTGTCAAACACCGCCCAATAATCTATATTTGTAAAAATAAGCGATATGGCTGGTCACTCATGCGATTTCTTGGTCATCGGTTCGGGAATTGGCGGATTGAGCTTTGCGCTCAAAGCAGCAAAGCACGGCTCTGTAATCATTATCAGCAAGGCAAACCTGGAGGAGACCAACACTGTTTATGCCCAGGGCGGAATAGCGGCTGTAACCTATGACCCCGACACCCCCGAAAAGCATGTTAGCGATACGCTAATCTGCGGCGACGGCATGTGCAACGAGCAGGTGGTAAGAATGGTGGTGGATGAAGCCCCCAAGCAGATTAAGCAGCTCATCCAGTGGGGCGTTCAGTTTGACAGGGACTTAACCGGACAGTATGACCTGGCCAGAGAGGGCGGACACTCAGAGCATCGCATACTCCACCATAAGGACAATACCGGATATGAGATTCAGCGGGCATTAACCGCCAAGGCAAAAACCCACAAGAATATCACCATTCTCGAAAACTTTTTTGCCGTAGAGATTATCACCCAGCACCATTTAGGGCATAAGCTAAAACGCGGTCACAAGGGGATCAGCTGCTATGGAGCTTACGTGTTAAACCTTAAAACCCAGCAGGTAGAGCGCTTTTTGGCCAAAACCACCGTTATGGCCACCGGCGGCATAGGGAATATTTACCACACCACCACCAACCCATCGGTGTCAACGGGCGACGGCATTGCCATGGTTTACCGGGCCAAGGGAGAGATTGAGAACATGGAGTTTATCCAGTTTCATCCCACCTCACTTTTTAATCCTGGTGAACGCCCCTCATCGTTGATTACTGAGGCTCTCCGTGGTTTTGGGGCAATCCTAAAAACAACCGATGGCAAAGAGTTTATGGATAAATACGATAAGCGCGGCTCTTTAGCGCCTCGCGACATTGTGGCTCGGGCCATTGACAACGAGATGAAGGTTAGAGGGGATGATTTTGTGTATCTGGATGCCACCTTTAAGGATCCTCACGAGCTGAAAAGCCATTTTCCGAATATCTATAAGAAGTGCCTCAGCATAGGTATCGACTTTACCAAAGACATGATTCCTGTGGTTCCTGCTGCACACTACCTGTGCGGAGGGATTAAGGTTGATATGGATGGAGAAAGTACCATTAACAACCTATATGCTGTTGGCGAATGCTCTTCGACCGGTCTACATGGAGCCAATAGGCTGGCTTCCAACTCGCTAATGGAGGCTATAGTTTATGCCGAAAGGGCATTCCAAAGTGCTGTAAGGAGAATTGCAACCAATGAGATTAACGCTGATGTTCCTCTCTGGGATTATCGCGGAACCACACACCCGGAGGAGATGGTGCTCATCACCCAAAGCTATAAGGAGATGCAGCAGATTATGAGTAACTATGTGGGTATTGTTCGATCCAATATCAGGCTCGAAAGAGCGCTCAAACGGCTGGGCATTATTCATAGAGAGACCGAAAAGTTGTACAAAAAATCAATCCTCACAAAAAACCTTTGTGAGTTAAGGAATATGGTCAATGTAGGTTACCTAATCATCAGGGATGCTCAAACCCTGCACGAAAGCCGTGGCTTACACTATTCGATTGACTACCCGAAGATGGAGGGTGTTGAATTTTAACCACATTTAATAGCAGGGATTACCATGGAACTTTTCCAAGGACAATTTCTTTTTACTAAGCTAAAGACCGACGGCATACTTCCTAGCTGGAATCGGTGCGAAGTTGAGGGATATACCCTGTTAACACATCCTCTGCTAAACCATACTACGGCAAAAAGTGAGCACACAGAGCTGCACCTGTTAGGCGATATTTACGATTGGGTAAACCCTTTTCAGAATAACGAACAGATCCTTGCCTCGTTGGCAAAAAACGAATCGTGGGATAATTTCTTGGTGGAGCTGGCCAGCTACTCGGGCAGGTTTATTATTATCTACCTCTCTGCCAATGCATTTTATATTATAAATGATGCCTGTGCCCAGCTAGAGGTGTACCATAACAACAGCTTTTCCGCTTTTGGGTCGCAACCCAAAATAATTAAGCTGGTCAACAAGCATTACCCCTATACGGACAAGACAGAGGTAAACTTTTTTAGATCTAAGGCTTTCCTGGGTAAGGGGGTTTACTATGGCAACAAAACCCATGTTCAAAACATTAAACACCTGCTGCCCAACCATCATCTGAATATCAGGGGTAAAAAGGTTGTGCGTAACTATCCTACGGAACCCATTATCCACATGCCGGTGAACGAAGCTGCCGGAAGGGCAGTAATAATGCTTACGGGATACCTAAAAGCTTTAGCGCATCGAGAGCGCATAGCCATCGCTCTGACCGCCGGATACGATAGCCGAGTCCTTTTTTTGGCCAGCCTAAACCTTCCTACAACCTACTTTTTGCATAGGCACTCGCGCATGAGCAATACGCACTATGATATCACCATCTCCGATCAGCTGACCAAAATATTTAAAAAGGAGTTTGCGGTAATTCCTGCCCTTCCGCCCGAGCAAACGGTTTACCCTAAAAATTATGCGTTAAGCCTTGATTTTCCGCGCTATTGGAGCATCCCGGTGATGATATACAACGAGTATACGTACATTACAGGGAATATTGGGAAAATTGCTCGCAACTACTTTGGGTATCACAAAAAACCCTCAGCGCGATACCTGTCGCTACTCAGCGGGTATAAGAATGCCAAAGCGGTAGTGAACGAGTACCAAGAGTGGCTGGATGCCAATGAAGCTCTGTTCGCTTCACACGGGTATAGCGTGCTCGATATGTTCTACTGGGAGGAGATTATGGGTAACTGGGGGGCCAAGGCAAAAACCGAAAGCTATGCTCTGGGTATGAAAGCCATATCGCCCTTTAACTCTAGGCTACTGCTCACCATCCTGCTAAGCACCGAACGAAAATTTAGAGATGCCTATAACAACACCCTTTACAATCGAATTATTGAGCTTTTAGCTCCCGAAGCTCTTGACATTCCTATTAATCCTACCAAAACATATAGGTTTACCAAAGCATTGAGGTTCTTGCGGCTTTACAGCGCTTTTAGCTACTTGGATTCGCAGCTGCAAATGCGCTCACACCATAAATCGTAAAGCGAATCGTTCTACCTAGCAAGAATTATTACCTTTGCCGTTTGAAAAATGACTACCATGAAACAGTATACCCATTCGTACTTCACCAAGATTAACATATATGCCGGATGGCTGGCATTTGCTATTGCTGCCATTGTTTACCTGCTAACCATTGAGCCAACTGCCAGCTTTTGGGATTGCGGAGAGTTCATTGCCAGTGGATATAAGCTTGAGGTTGGGCACCCTCCTGGAGCACCCTTTTTTATGCTTATGATGCGGTTCTTTACCATGCTGGCACCCACCAAAGCGCTTATTCCCGTTTTTGCAAATGCCCTATCAGCCCTTGCCAGCGCTTTTACCATCTTATTCCTCTTTTGGAGCATTACCCACCTAGCCAGAAAAATGGTTGGCACCAAAGAGGGGGGTTACACGCTTTCCCAAATCATCCTGATTATTGGTGCCGGAATGGTGGGTGCGCTAACCTACACATTCTCCGATACGTTTTGGTTTTCGGCCGTTGAGGCCGAGGTGTATGCCACCTCATCACTTTTTACAGCATTGGTGTTTTGGGCTATCCTCAAATGGGAAGATGTAGCCGACGAACCCAATTCCAACCGTTGGATTGTGCTGATTGCTTACCTAATGGGCCTCTCTATTGGGGTACACCTACTCAATCTGCTGGCCATACCGGCCATTGTAATGGTTTACTACTTCAAGAAATATGAGGTAACCCCTTGGGGTATAATTAAAGCACTAGCCATCAGCGTTGTGCTTTTACTCATTATGATGTACGGCATTGTGCAGGGCTTTATCGTGCTTGCCTCAAAATTTGAGCTGCTCTTTGTGAACGGCTTTGGAATGCCCTATAAATCCGGGGTAATCTTCTATTTGGTGGCTATGATTACGCTTATTGTGTGGGGAATAGTTCATACGCACAAAAAGGCCAAGCCCATACTCAATACCATACTGGTTAGCTTGGCGGCTATCCTAATCGGCTACAGCTCCTTTGCCCTTATTGTTATCCGATCGTCGGCCAATCCGCCTATGGATCAGAACAGCCCCGACAACATGTTTTCGCTGCTATACTACCTCAACCGAGAACAGTATGGTGATCGCCCGCTCATTGTTGGCCAAAATTTTGACGCCCCGGTAGTAGACCGAACGAACGGGAAGGCTCAATACATGCAAAAAGATGGGAAATATGTGGTAACCTCATATAAGGCAAAAGTAGAGTTCGACGACCGATTTACTACCCTTTTCCCTAGGATGTACAGCTCGGATCCGTCGCATGTGGACTCATACAAACAGTGGAGCAACTTCTCGGGAAAACCCGTTAGGGTTACCAACCGTATGGGCGAACCCGAAGTGGTTCGCGTAGCCACCTTTGGTGAAAATCTTCGTTTCTTTTTCTCTTACCAGCTGGGGCACATGTACTGGCGATACTTTATGTGGAACTTCTCGGGTCGACAAAACGATATTCAGGGGCATGGAGAGATTACCAAGGGCAACTGGATTAGCGGTATCCCGTTTGTCGATTCGCCAAGGCTTGGCTCACAGAAAGACCTCCCTTCCACCCTAAAAAACAAGGGCCATAACCGCTACTTTATGCTCCCTTTTATACTTGGACTTATTGGATTGGGGTTTCACTACCTCAGGAATAATAAGGATTTCTGGGTGGTGATGCTCCTCTTTGTACTCACCGGTATTGCCATTGTGGTTTATCTAAACCAAACTCCCTACCAACCGCGAGAACGCGATTATGCCTACGTGGGTAGCTTTTATGCCTTCAGCATATGGGTTGGCCTGGGTCTCTTTGGCTTGTACCAAGCCATTAACCGATTATTTAAGGGGCCACTGAGTGCAGCCCTTACAACCACAGTAACACTGGCCTTAGTGCCGGGCATTATGGCTGCACAAAATTGGGATGACCACGACCGATCGGGAAGCTATCTGCCCATTGATTTTGCATATAACGTCCTTTCTACCTGCGAACCCGATGCTATTCTGTTTACCTATGGCGATAATGATACCTTCCCGTTGTGGTATGCCCAAGAGGTAGAGGGTTTCCGAACCGATGTGAGGGTGAGCAACCTTAGCTATTTGCGAGCCGACTGGTACATTGCCCAGATGCAACGGAAAGCGTACCTGTCGGATCCAATTCCTATCAGCATGAAAGCGGAGCACTACGGGGGATCGAATCGGGACATAGTACTGAATACCGACAGGCTAACCCAACCTTTGGAAGTACAGCGAGCCATGGATTTTATGCTTAGCGATAAGCAGGAAACAAAGATGATGTCACCCTTTGAGCGCAACACAACCATCGACTTCTTTCCAACCCGCAACCTATTCCTACCCATCGACAAAAAGGTAGTTGAGAAACAAAAAGTGGTTAGCCCCCATCGACTCTCACTGCTGGTTGACACCATGAGCTGGCGACTGCCTACCAACTATATGTTTAAGGATGGTCTGGTGCTTATGGACCTGATGGCAACTAACAATTGGCAACGACCACTTTACTTTGCCATTACGGTTAGCTCCGATACCTACCAAAATTTGGATAAATATTTTCAGATGGAAGGCTTAACCTACCGAATTGCCCCCATTAATGCCGCACGCTCCGGAGGACGAACAGGCAAGGTTGATACAGAACGGATGTACGATAACCTAATGAATAAGTCTCGCTACAGGGGTATTAACGACGAGAAAGTATATATTAACGAAAACAGCAGCCGCATTATCTCCAACTATCGAAACACTTTTGGCCGTCTTGTGGAGGAGCTGAATGCCGAAGGAAAAACCGAACTGGCAATAGCTGCGCTAGACAAGTGTATGGAAGTAATCCCACCCCATACCGTTCCGTTCAACTTTTTTGCTCTGCCTCTTATCGAAGGGTACTATAAGGCACAAGATATTGAAAAGGCAACCCAATACTCGCGTATTTACATGGAACAATGCTCCGAGGAACTGCTGTTTTACGTTACGTTACCACAGAAATTCTCAAAGAGTATTCAGCGAGATTTGGAGCTTAACCTATACATATTGCAAGAGCTCTATAGGATGGCCTCCAAGTTTGGCAATGCAGCACATGCCTCCGAACTGGATGAGCTCTTTAGCGTATTAGCAGGATAGATAGCACACGATGATAAATTTAAGCCCTCCCGCATTTGTCTCCAGCCTCTTTCCGAGTTTACTCTGGCGATACCCAAAAGAGCGTAAAAAGATCTTCATCACCTTTGATGATGGGCCTACCAAGGGGGTTACGCCATGGGTACTCGACACGCTGATGCAATACAATGCTAAGGCCACCTTTTTTTGCTTAGGCAAAAAAATTGAGATGCACCCCGAGCTGTTTGAGCGAATTAAGGCCGAAGGGCATGCCTTTGGCAATCACACCTACAGCCATCTAAGGGGTTGGGAGAATGGCACCGAAGAGTTTCTTAACGATATTGAACTGGCCGATGACATTATTGGGTCCAAGCTATTTCGCCCGCCATACGGGCGCATCAAATCCAGACAGGTTCGCATCTTAAGAAAAAAATATAAAATAGTGATGTGGAGCCTTCTTAGCATGGACTATAGCAAATGGGTAACCCCTAAGCGGTGTGCGCAAATTGTGATTAGAGGATTACGCCCGGGGGTTATTATTGTGTTCCACGACTCGCTAAAAGCCGAAGAGAACATGCGTTTTGCCCTCGTAGAATTGCTGGAAGAGGCTACTCGACGCAAGCTTGAGTTTGGCTTGATTGAGTAGCCAACCAACATCCGTACAGCTCTTTATACGGCAGATTAGTAACCTCGTGTTGCGATTTACCTGCTGATTTAATCCATTGCCATACCCTTTTTTATATCTTTGCCCTATCACACCGCTTTAGTATGAGAGTATTGCAAAAAAGTTTTCTGATTCTACTTTTCGCCCTAACCTCTATTCTATTTATGGGCTGTAAAGAGAGGCTTATCCCCCGAAAAGATATGGTAAATATCCTTTCAGAAGTTTTTATAACTGATGCATTAACCAAAAACACCCGCTTTTCCAATAACTATAACCGTAAGGATAGTATCGAATACTATAAGCCAATACTCGATAAATACGGATATACCGAAACGCAGTTTGTTTCTACATTAGATTACTACGTGAACAACCTTGGTGAGTTCGAAAAGCTGATGGATAAGGTGGTGGGGAACCTCTCTATCATTGAAACAGAAAAATCGCAGAGTAATGCTCTTCCTGAAGAAAGTATAAAAGCAAGCGATACGGGATCAAAAAATCTGTGGCCCAAAAAGAAACAGTGGAAATGGCCTGAAGACGGAGAGAAAGAGAATTTATACTTTAAGATACCTACTCAAGGGGTTGGAACTTACACCATAAAGGCATTAGTGGTTGTGCAACCCGATGACCAATCGGATTCACCCTCTATGCAGGCATGGTTTCATGCCCAAGAGGAACCTCCCGATTTTCAGCTTGACCCCAAAATGGTATGGTATCAAAAGGATGGAAAAAGGAAAACTGTAACCCTTACCTTTGAGCTTACCGATACCACCATGACCCATTTTGTGGGATACCTAATGTACCATGAGCCCAAAGCCGGAATATGGAAAAAGGAGGCAGAAATGCGAGAAATTAACATTGCGTTCACTCCATCGGAAAAGGAGGTTAAAGTTCCGCAGGCAGATGTAAGTTCCATCACCAAAAAGGTTCCTTTTAGCTCAAAATTTGATAAGCCTGCTAAGCGTGAAGCCTTGGAACTCAAACCAACTCCATAGACAAGCTGCAGATAGAAAAAGCAAACTGAACCTTTGTAGAAAAATTATGGGAATGAAAACACGGCCGTTAACAATCATAGGAATCTGCACAACAATCCTTTTGCAAGGATTTGTACTTAAGGCGCAGATTGAATTGCCCCAAAATATCTATAGGGTAACCGTTAATTCGCGGTATGTTATTGAGAAGAACCAGCGGACCTCTACATTTTTTGCCATCCGGCAACAGATATCCGACTCGCTTGGTCGATTGCACCGAGAGATAGACTACGACTGGGAAACGCATGCTCCAAACACCTATCGGTGGCACTATTTTAACGGATTGCAAAAGGTGAAAACCGATTTTTTTGCACAAGCCCAGCTTCAACACATTGAGGAGTATGCGTTTGATGCTAAGCAAAACCTTATCTCCATAACGCTTCATACCGTAACTCCGGGCGATACGGTACTAACAGTAAAAGAGGTGTATACGCTCAACCCTAACGGTCAAACGATCAAGGCAAGTGGTTACGATGCTAAAGGGAAAAGACGATACAAAACCAGCTACAAGTACGATGCGCAGGGCAATGAGATCTATCGGAAAGTGAAAGGGAAACGCCTATTACCCCCCGATTCTATCACATTTATGCAAAGGGAAATTGAGTATGACAGCCTAAACCGTATAGTATCCGACAGGGTAAGTAAAACAGTGGCGGGCAAACCACAGCCCACAAAGACCTACCTGTATTCGTACAACGATAAAGGGCTGGTGGCTCAAAAGGTAATTATGGATGGTGCAGGGGCTGTTCTCCAAAAAGAGGTGTATGCTTACCAAAGCAGTCAGCGCATTCAGCGGAAAGAGGTGTTCGATGCGCAAGGCAACCTGATTGATTACCAGGCGTGGCGCTATGAGATTTACAAAACACCTGACAGGAGGCACAGAACGTTAGAGTAAAGCGGAAACTGTTTTTAGCTATTGATCTAAAGGGAAAAACTCTAGCTTTGTGCCCTGGTTATCTACCACTAGGTTTGCTTTCCTGCCCATGATCAGTGCCACATTATCGGGCTGATGACCTGCAGGAAATCCAAAACAAACAGGATAATCATACTCATCCACAGCGTCGCGAATAATTTCGGTTGCTGTTTTCCCAAAGGGTATGGTGTTATCGTTCATCTTGGTCATTCCACCCACAATGAGGCCTGCCAAATTTTTTAGCTTCCCGCTACGTTTCAGGTTCATCATCATCCGGTCAATATGGTAAAGATACTCGTCCAAATCTTCGATAACCAGGATTTTGTCGTTCGTCAGAATATCCGCATCGGTTCCTGAAATACTATATAAAATGGAAAGATTTCCCCCTATCAGTTTCCCTTGCCCATTACCCATTCGATTGAATGGGTGGGAGGGAACGGTATAGCTAGGTGTTTGTCCAAAAAGAACCTGCCGCAAACTCTCTGTGGAAAGATTGGGTACCCCATCCGTAGGGAAATTTACCGGCATAATGCCGTGAATAGTCTCCATCATGTACCACGAGTTAAGTATCCCATGGAACACCGTTATATCACTATACCCTATTACCCACTTGGGGTTGTGCTGTAAGCGCCTTAAGTCAAGCCTATCGAGCAACCGAACAGACCCATACCCGCCCCGGGCGCAAACAATACATTTAACCTCGGGGTTATCAATCATTCCCTGAAAATCAGATGCTCGCTCATCATCGGTACCCGAATACTGATGATCATCGCCAAAGAGGTGCTTGCCGAAGATTACCCTAAACCCCCAGCTCTCAAACATGGATTTGGCAACGCTTATCTCTCCCTCGGTTACTTTGCGTGCCGGAGCAACAATACCTATGGTATCACCTTTCTGTAGGGTGGGTGGGCTAATTAAATGCATGCAACACCATTTTTTAAAATTGTTAGTATCTTTGTCTTCTTAGAACAACGAACTTTACGCTAAGTTATTTATTAATTGGAATAAAGCCCGAATAAGGGCTTGTTTTTTGAGCAATCTTAATCATATTACCATGAGCGCATACAAACGACACCTAATCACATCAGCCCTACCCTATGCCAATGGCCCCATTCATATTGGTCATTTGGCCGGAGTTTACGTTCCCTCCGACACCTACACCCGATACCTCAGGCTTAAGGGTATGGATGTTATCTCCGTGTGCGGATCGGATGAACATGGTGTTCCCATTACCATTTCGGCTCGTAAAGAAGGTGTTAGCCCTCAGGATGTGGTAGATAAGTACCATGCTATGATCAAAAAATCATTCCAAGAGTTTGGGATTAGCTTCGATATCTACTCGCGAACCTCATCCAAAACGCACCATGAGCAGTCGTCAGCGTTTTTCAAAAAGCTATACGACGAGGGTAAGCTCATAGAAAAAACCTCTGAGCAGCTGTACGACCCGGAGGTGAAACAGTATTTGGCCGACCGATACATCATTGGAACCTGTCCGCACTGCTCCAACGAGAAGGCCTATGGCGACCAGTGCGAGAAATGTGGAACCAGCCTTAATGCCCTAGATCTTATCAACCCAAAATCGACCCTTAGCGGTGTAAAACCCATCCTAAAACCCACCAAACACTGGTACCTGCCTTTGGATCAGTACCAAGGATTTTTGGAGAAATGGATTTTGGAAGACCATAAGGAATGGAAAGCTAATGTGTACGGACAGTGTAAAAGTTGGCTCGACCAAGGGCTACAGCCCCGTGCCGTGAGCCGCGACCTCGACTGGGGCGTTCCCGTTCCTGTGGAGGGAGCAGAGGGAAAGGTGCTTTACGTTTGGTTTGATGCGCCCATTGGCTACATATCGGCCACCAAAGAGCTTACCCCCCAGTGGGAAAAGTACTGGAAGGACAAAGAAACGCGCATGATTCATTTTATTGGTAAGGACAATATCGTGTTCCACTGCATCATTTTCCCTGCAATGCTTAAGGCCGAAGGCTCCTATATCCTGCCCGACAATGTGCCGGCTAACGAGTTTTTGAACCTTGAGGGTGATAAGATCTCCACATCAAAGAACTGGGCAGTGTGGTTACATGAGTACCTTGAAGATTTTCCCGGAAAACAGGATGTACTACGCTATACCCTAACGGCCAATATGCCCGAAACCAAAGACAACGATTTTACCTGGAAAGATTTTCAGGGTCGTAACAACAGCGAGCTGGTGGGGATTTTAGGAAACTTTGTGAATAGGGCTTTTGTGCTTACGCACAAGTACTTCGACGGGAAAGTTCCTGCCTTGGGTGAGCTCACTGATTACGATAAACAGGTACTGGCCGAGCTACCCGCTCTAAAGCAGGAGATTGAAAAGAATTTTGTTCTTTTCCGATTCCGCGATGCGCTTAAAGCAGCCATGGACATTGCCCGACTGGGCAATAAATATCTGGCTGATACCGAACCTTGGAAATTTTACAAGGAAAATCCCGAACGAGTGGGAACCATCCTGAATATCGCCCTACAGATTACCGTAAATATCGCTATTCTGGCAGAGCCATTCCTACCCTTCACCACTGCGGAATTGGCTAAAATGCTTAATGCACCAAAGTTTAGCTGGGAAATGGGCGGCCAAAGCAACCTGTTGCCCCAGGAGCATCTGATTGATCAGCCCAAGCTGCTGTTCGAGAAGATTGAGGACGAAGCCATTGCCAAACAGCTGGATAAGCTAATGGCCACCAAACGTGCAAACGAGATAGCCACCAAAGAGGTAGATCCACAAAAAGAGGCCATATCCTATGAGGAGTTTATGAAGATGGATATCCGCATTGGAACCATACTGGCTGCCGAGGTGGTGCCCAAAACCCAAAAGTTACTAAAGCTGGAGATTGATACGGGAGTGGATAAACGGACTGTGGTATCGGGCATTGCAGAGTATTTTAAACCCGAAGCAATTGTGGGTCGTCAGGTTTCTGTACTGCTGAATTTAGAACCTCGTAAGATTCGGGGCATCCTTTCGCACGGTATGATTTTAATGGCCGAGGATGCCGACGGCACGCTACGGTTTGTTGAACCGGCCGAGGCGATGGCCAACGGTTCCACGGTTAAATAACGGTTTTGCCATATCCCAAAAAGTGAAACGCCCTTGAGATTAATATCCAAGGGCGTTTATGCTATTCTCAATTAAAGCCGATTAGGATTTTTTGGTCTCTAACGGCTTATTAGTCAGCGTCAGTGAAACAATGAAACCAATACCCAATAGGATGGCTCCCGCCAAATAGGTTCTGGTAGCTACTAGCAAAGGATCGGGCGAAAAGTAGTCTTTGATAAAAGCCGCAATCTGAGGGCCAACAATACCTCCAAGCGACCAAGCGGTAAGGATTACCCCGTAAACCACCGGCATAAGTCGGGCAGTAAAAATATCGAGCACATAAGAGGGCATGGATCCAAATCCACCCCCGTAGCAAAGGAGCACATAGCAAACCAAAACACCGAAAACCCACGGATTACTCGTAACCATTAACAGGGCAAAAACGATGAGCTGGGAACCCAAGATTATACGAAACACCTGAATACGTCCAATCCTATCGGAAAGACCACCCCAAAGGAAACGTCCAAACCCATTGAATAGGGAGCTAATGGCAATAAGCGTTCCGCCGGCAGCTGCAAGCGCAGCGGGGCTAAGCGAAGCATCGTTAATCCTCAGTAAATCCTGCATCATGGGTGATTGTAGGCCAATGAACATAATCCCTGCCGAGATATTTAGAAAAAAGATAAGCCACATGCCCAAAAATTTGGGCGATAGTAAGCTTTGCTTAATGGTTAACCCATCCTCGGGCTGCGTGGTTGCCGTTTTTTTAACGGGTGGAGGAGCCATATAACCCTTGGGAACAAAATCTTCTGGCGGGTTTTTCATGCTAAACCCAGCAGGAATACCGATAACCATAAGCACCACACCCATATAAAGGAACATATGGATTAGATTCCCATCAGTAAGACTCTGAAAAATAGGTGCAATAACCTTCGACATGGCCAACGCACCCAATCCAAACCCCATTACCACCATACCGGTGATAAAACCTTTCTTATCAGGAAACCATTTTGATGCAGTGGCCACCGGTGTTACGTAGCCCAATCCCAAACCCGTTCCACCAATCACCCCAAACCCTATGTAGAAAAGGGTGAGATCGCTCAAATGCATGGCATATGCGCTAATGAGGTAGCCCAACCCGTATAGCACTGCGCCCACAGTAGCCAGCTTTCGGGGACCAAATTTGGGCAGGATAATGCCGCCAACGGCGGCAGAAAGGCCAAGGAACAGAATGGCTAAGCTGAAAATCCACATGGTTTGCACATTGCTCCAACCATAGGTTTTCATAATGGTATTCTGAAAAAAACTCCATGCGTATACCGTTCCCAAAACTACCTGTAACAGCGTACCCATTATGGCTATAAACCATCGGTTTGTGTCTGTTCTACTCATAATATTGAGATTATATCTTATTGTATAAATTATTGCGATTCACAAGTTGGCTAACCAACCTATTGAAAACCTTAGCTACTTTAGCTCCACCACAAAACAGTCGGGATAGATTTGCTCTACCTTACGCTTTAGGGCATCGGCACCGCTACGCTGGGAAAATCCTCCCACCATTAGGCGGTAAATCTTTTCACCATTCAGTGTAGAAACCTGAACCCTAACCTCCTCTTTCAATGAGGTTTTAAGATCGTCGGCAATGCGCAGTAAGTTTACTAGCTCTTTGTAGCTGCCAATTTGCACTGCATAGCCCTGCGGGTTAAGGCGTTTTACGCTAACCTCGTAGAGCTCGCTCACGCTGGGTTCAGAGGGTATTGGGTGAGGCTTTGAAGCAGGAGCTTGGGCCTGTACCACAGGTCTCTTTTCCGGTTCGCGATCTACCTTAGCCGCCACTTGGCTTTCCTGCTGCTTGGGTCGTGGTTTCTGAACGTTTTCTGCCGGTTTATCTGCAATGTATTTACCATCCTCTTCAATCACCTCAATCTTTACATCTGCAATACCTGCTCCAATAAAATCTAGACTCTGGGCTGCCGATTTGCTAAGGTCTATAATCCGATTGGGTACAAAGGGTCCCCTATCGTTAACCCTAACCACCACCGATTTGTTGTTTGCCACATTGGTCACCCTTACTAGGGTTCCAAAAGGAAGCGAAAGGTGTGCACAAGTTTTCTTGTTATGGCTATAACGCTCGCCCGAAGCAGTGGTGCGCCCCTCAAACTTGTCGGCATAAAACGATGCTTTGCCCTCTTGGATATATCCGGTTTGGGCATGGGAAAAAAACGAAACGATGAGCAAACAGAATGATAGAATGGAGATTCTCATGAGATTACTGTTTTTTGAGGTTGGGTGCTTTTCTACTATTCTCTTCCTGTTTCGAGCGCGTAAACTTGTCAAACAGCGAAGTTAGGTTGTAAAGATAGGTAAAAGAAATGTTCTGAACACGGGCGGGTGATCGGGTAGGATTGCCTTGAAAGTTATAATAGTACAAATCGCCAAAGCCATAGTGGTATCGTGCTTCTACTTGTAGGGTTCCAAATTTGAAATCATATCCTACCCCAACACCTCCCATTAATCCATAGTCAAATCGATTATCCTGCAAAACATTCAAGTCGTACTTATAGAGCACATATACTCCCAAGGTGTCGGTTCCGTGGTATGAATTAAGCATATAGGACATGGTTACCCCTATGTTAACATGTGCAAACAAGTTGTTGTACTTAGCTCTAATCTGCATAAAGAGGGGTACCTCAGCATAGGTCGAAATGCGCTTATAGCGGTGTTCCTCATCCACAGGTTTTCTGTAGCCTCGTTGGGTAAGATTAAGCTCCGTCTGGAAACCAAAATACTGCAAATCGTAGTATTTAGCCACAAGCCCCACATCTAAAGTTCTGTCATATAAAGATAGTTGCTTTAGGTTTGGAACCAGATCCACCGAAGAGATGCTGTACCCTCCTCTAACCCCAAAGTGCAGCTGGGACTGTGCCCAAAGAGGGAAAGCCAACAGGATGAGTAAAACGATTTTTAATTGTTTCATCATTTTAAAAGAGTGTGGAGCCTACAACTTGCTCTCTACCGATTGGATTTTTGATTTTATGCGACCCTTACCATCCTTTCGGATATCGATATTAACCGTTACGTAAACCCGATCGCAGTCCTCTTCTAGGGAGTCGTAAGCCTTCTCAATCACTTGGAGGGCCTGGCTAAGGGTATCGGTTTCCACAATGGTACCCATGGAGGTAAGTTGGCTCTCAAATCCGCTTTCCCTAACGCTTTTAACCACCTTAGCCACATAGGCACTTATGCCTTGGCTTTGATGGGTTGGAAACATGGCAAAATTCATCACAACAGACATATCTTCTCTATTTTAGCGTATAATTTAGCTCGTAATCCCAATTGGCTCTAACCTGTATCTCCCTATTCTGTAGATTATCCTCATACATATAAACCCGTTCGGGTTGCCAACCCTCCAAATAGTATCCCGTATCCCATTCCCCATTCCGATTGTTATCCACAATCATTCTGATCGTATACTTTCCCGGTTTCACATAGGTAAACTTAACCTTACCATCGGTTTGCAACGTTTTGTGTGCTACTACCTTCCCTCCGCCTACAAGCTGCACAATCAGCTGCTCTTGTACTCCGGAAACCGTCAAGCTAATAATCCCAAATTTCTCCGGATTTGTCCCTCTAAAATTAACCTTTAGGGTATCGTTGGCAATACCGTCCAAGTTGATAAAAGCTCCGGGTAATGCTGTTAAATTGTAGCGTACATCTTCATCCCAAGAACCGGGGAAAGAATAAACGCATGGGTTAAGGGTATCGACTACCAGCGGTGGTAACGAAACCAGAGTACTGTCGGTGGTATTCATTAGAGTAATAACCGAACTGTCGACCCTACGCTGAGGCATATCAAACTTAAATCCAAACCGCTGATCGGGCAATACGATATTCCCATTTTTTATGGTTGTATTAACATTTTGGGTAGGAATCTTTTTATCCTCCTCCGGAACAGCTTCAGTTGCGCCTCTCCTACGTGAGGCCGTTTTTGTCGGCTCTTTGTAAAAAAAGCGTAGGGTATCAATTTGAGGAACCAGCTTCATTACCGAATCCGTTTTAAAATAGCTTACCCTCATGCGCAGGCTATCATCCCTACTCATCTGCTCGTGGGTTAACCACAAGGTTAGCGAGTCGCCCTTAAGGCTGCCCCCGGGCAAATACCATTCAACGCTATCTACTTCGTACCCTATGGGAGTAATGGAGACCTCTCCCATGGGCTTTTGGGTAAATACCATACTAAGCTTACGCATCTGAGGTCTTGAATAGTCAACCAACGAATGTACCCTGCTTTTCTCCTGGAACAACCATAGGGTTTGTAGGCTATCCTGTATAGGAACAGTATCTGTGGGTGAAAAAAGGCGTTCTGCCTTAACCCTATCATGTGCATATGCAATATCCTCGTTGGGCTGATCGAATAGGTAGTTGGAATTCCCATCGCGAAGCGCAAATATTTTATAATCTTGAGGTTTTAGGTTTCCTAAAATGAATAACCCCTTTTCGTTGGTTTTTGTCACATAACGCGGACGGGAGAGGAGCGGTATGGAGTCGGAAAATTGCTCATAAAGCATCACTAAAATACCCGATTTAGGCTCTAGGGTAAACGCATCGATTATCCTCCCGTAGTATCTTAACGAATCGATATAAGAACCGGTAGAAAAGGCAAATTCGAAGCTGCTAATAGCATTCCCCTCATTTATATCACGAATAGCATCGGAAAAATAGAGGGTATAGGTTGTACTGTCCGTAAGGGGTTCAAAAAACCGAACATCAAGGGTTTTTCCTTTAATCCGTATGTCCGGCAACCGTTCTTGAGGAGGAGATAAAACCAGTTTCTCTTGAATCTTATCCAGCTTGATATACTCATCAAACGTTAGGCTTATCCTCCCTTTTTTGAATTCTGTGCTATTGGGTAGCGGTACACTCTTTACCATTACGGGCGGTATTGTATCCATGGGCCCTCCAACAGGTGACACGATTACCGCGCATCTCTGGAAAAGAAGGCTTAGCATAAAGCCTAAAACTACAAGAAGTGGAAAAAAACGTTTCAACGGCATAGGGTTAATTATGGAAACAAATGTACAAATCTTTACACACCTTTTTATTATAAAATACAGCTATGCCGTATGATAGGCTATTCTTTTGGGTCATTTGGATACAATTTGCAATCTTTGCATAAAAGATGATAGCATGAATGATCAAAAACCCAAGAACGAAGAAAGTTTAATACTCTACTGGATACAAACCCTTGTGGGAAACAAGACCCGATTTACTTTAAACATGCTGTTAACGCTGATAGGCGGAACTCTCTACAGCTTTAATCTTTGGCCCTCACTCATTGGCCTTTACATTTTTGGGGTGGTATCCCCTCTGCTTTTCATCTTTTGTTTTTACTCAATGCTTCGGGGGTTAGAAAGTGATGATGACCGCTTGCCGATACCAAAGATTTTTACCAATCCACAAACCAACAAGTTTTTTATGCTGTTGGATATGAGCATTATCATTGTCCTTGCCTCGCTTATCTATTTCAATCTTTTAAACTATCTGTTTTTCCGCTTACTGCAAACGGTAATCTTGCCCTCATTGGCACTGATTATGATTAGGGTAGTGTATGTTAACCTAGCCGATCCACAGGAGTAACCCGCTTACATTACCAAATTTTGAGGTTCGCCTTTTAACCACTGTCTAATATTATTTAGGGCTATACCACTTCGGTGGTCAATGGCCTCTTCGGTGGCAAACCCCAAGTGAGGAAGTAGCAACGTATTAGGAGTAAAAAGCAATGGATGCTTTGCATCCAACGGAGGTTCATTCTCATACACATCTACAGCAGCACCTGCTATAAGCATGGTGCTTAAGGCATCGGCCAAGGCATGCTGGTTGACAATCTTACCCCGTGCTGTATTAATGAGGTATGAGGTAGATTTCATCATTTCAAGCTCACGAATCCCAATCAGACCCTCTGTTAGTGGAGTTAACGGCAAATGGATGGACAGAATATCAGACCGCTTAATCACCTCATCAAGCTCAACGAACTCAACCTCATGCTCCGGCTTAGGTGTACGCGACCAGGCTATAACCCTGCAACCAAAGGCAGTGGCTAACTGAGCTACCCGTTGCCCAATTTGGCCAAAACCCATAATGCCAAAAGTTTTACCTTTAAGCTCAAACCCTAAAAACCCGCTTCGACTACCCAATGAGCGGGTAACCGCATCGGCCGGAGTCATCTTTCTTAGCAGGTCGATGGCCATACCCAAAGTGAGCTCTGCCACCGCCTGAGTGCTGTATCCGGCAGCATTAGAAACCTTAATTCCTCTTTGCCTACAGGCATCGGTAGCAATATGATCAACCCCCGTAAAGGCCACGTTGATATACTCTAGGTTGGGGGAACCCTCAATCACCTCTGCGCTTATGGGGTAGCTGCTTACCACCACCATATGGGCTTGGGAAATTCGCTCCAACAGCTCCTCCTGCCCTGTGGGCACATTATCGTAACAGGTAACGGCATGCCCTAATTTTTCCATCTCCTTTTTAAAGGCTTCGCGCCTGCATCCGTGTAAGCCTATGGGCTCGGCAAAAACAATATTCATAAGGATTTTTTTAGCTTCATAAAATTGGTAAATGCAAAGGTACAAAAAAGTGCACTGGTTAGAGGGATAATTAGAATTCTGAAATTAGAGGTTAAAAGGCAGTACTTTGAACCAAGCGTCGCCTTACACTTGCCGAAGGGAACTTGCTCCCCGTACCTCCCACAAGAAATAGTCATTCCGAAAGGAGCGAAGCGACTTGAGGAAACTCTGCTCGTTAAAACGGATAAGCGCAAAGAGCGCGGAACAAAACACATTCGCAGATTTGCGATTTTACGTTTCACGATTTACGCTTCACGACTCCCGCACCCCGCAACTCGTACCCCGTTTCCTAAAAAAGGTGTAATTTTGAAAGAAAAAATGGTACAACTACAACGACCCGATAGTCGCCAACGGAACTCTAGTTTTAGCACCAAATACCTTTCGCTGCTGATTGCTGCCACCATGGCCATTGTGCTATGGGCATACCAGCGAGTTTACGCAGAGAAACCCTCATACCTATTTCTAATTCTTGGTCTTGTGCTGGCAGCACTAGCCTTTGGATTGGCCATCAGCCAGGTAGTTGGGGTATGGCGAAACCACAAGCGTAACAAGAGGGCAGATAACCGGTAATTAATTTGCGATGAAATTTGTAGGAGCACATGTTAGCGCTGCAGGGGGAGTGGAGCATGCGCCGCTCAATGCGCATCAGATTGGTGCTAAAGCCTTTGGGGTGTTTACAAAGAATCAAAGGCAATGGGTTGCCAAACCGTTGACCCCAGAGAGTATTGATCTATTTGGTAAAAACTGCCAAACCTATGGCTATACTCCCGAAAATATCCTACCTCATGCCAGCTACCTTATCAATTTAGGACATCCGGAGGCGGAAGCACTAACAAAATCGAGGGATGCATTTTTGGATGAGCTACATCGATGCGAGCAGCTGGGGCTAAAACTGCTCAACTTTCATCCGGGAAGTACGCTCGGGAAGGTGAGCGATGAGGAGTGTTTGGGCACCATTGCCCAAAGCATAAACTGGGCGTTGAGTCAAACCCAAAATGTGATTGCCGTAATTGAAAACACCTCTGGACAGGGGAGTAATTTGGGTTTCCGTTTTGAGCATTTAGCCGCCATTATTGATGGGGTTGAGGATAAATCGCGCGTTGGGGTTTGCATTGATACCTGCCATGCCTTTACGGCAGGCTACGATATTAAGAATGCCGAAGGGTATACCCAAACATGGGAGGAATTTGACCGTGTGGTGGGGTTGCAATACCTAAAAGGGATGCACCTCAACGACAGCAAAAAAGAGTTGGGCAGCCGGGTAGATCGACACGACAGTGTTGGCGAGGGCCATCTGGGGCTAGAGGTGTTTGAACGTATTATGAATGATTCCCGATTTGATCATATCCCCTTAATCCTTGAAACCATAAATCCGGATATTTGGGCACAGGAGATAAGCATGCTTTACGCCATGCAGAAGTAAAATGGAATTACTATTATCCTTTTACCGCAATAGCAATAATTTTGACCACACGCCCCTGCTCATCCTGCACCGGAGAGTAGATCTCATTTAGAATAATTCGAACGGTTCCAATGGCTCCTTTAAACTGGCGATGCTGCAGAATACCCCTTCTCAGGTTGTCCCAAAACTGAGCATAAGATACCTCATCGTCCGATTTGGTTAAGAAAATATCTCTGTGATGTTTGCTCAACATCTGAACGGGCTGTACTCCCAGAGCCATGGTAAAGGCCTCGTTAACCCGGGTAATAAACCCGTCTGTATTATACTCTATAACAAAGGTAGAGGTTTCTATTGCTAGGGCTATGGCCCTATGGTCGGCCGATGAAATCCTTTTTTTAAGCCCCTCAATCTCCTGTTGGAGTTTACGCCGAACCTGTTCTTGCTCAAGCTGCTTACGTTCCATCTCCTCTTGCGTAGCTTGTAACTCCTCCATGTTTTGGCGCATCTCTTCCTCTTGGGCCTGCATCTCCTCTGCTTGCTGATGCGATATG
>CAZKPD010000016.1:18506-30411 GCA_964554585.1 uncultured Rikenellaceae bacterium | reverse complement strand
CCTTACCAATTCTTGCGCCTGGTTAATGGCCATATATGCCGAATTGCTCTTGGGGCTGGTTGCTAGATATATGGTTGTTTCGGAAAGTATGATTCTCGATTCGGGCCATCCTATCATCTGAACAGCCTCAAAGCAGCTAGTAGCTAAGAGCAGTGCGTTTGGGTTGGCTAAGCCAATGTCCTCTGCCGAAAGAATGACCAATCGGCGAGCAATAAATTTTGGATCCTCACCTCCCTCAATCATACGAGCAAGCCAATAAACCGCAGCATGAGGATCACTACCTCTAACCGATTTTATAAATGCCGAAATGATATCGTAATGCTGTTCACCGCTTTTGTCATAACGGGCAATGTTTTCCTGCAACTTCTCTGTAACAATCGTATTGTTTATGACTACAGAGTCGTCAGGTTGTGAGTTGACGATAATATCCAGTATGTTTAACAGTTTTCTTGCATCGCCGCCCGAATACCTAAATAGGGCTTCAGTTTCTTCCAGTGAAATCTGCTTTTTTTTGTATTCGGTATCGGTTTCAATAGCTCGATGTAGCAGGCTTTCTAGCTCATTTTTTTCTAACGATTTAAGGATATACACCTGACAGCGTGAAAGTAATGGAGCAATAACCTCAAAGGAAGGATTTTCGGTTGTGGCACCAATTAGTGTAACCACACCCTCTTCTACAGCGCCCAGTAGCGAGTCTTGCTGCGATTTGCTAAACCTGTGAATCTCATCAATAAAGAGGATAGGAGAGGGGTGGCTAAAAAAGCGTTGGGAGCGGGATTTCTCAATTACTTCGCGCACATCCTTGATACCCGAATTTACAGCGCTCAGGGAATAAAAGGGTCTATTCAATCTGTTGGCTACAATGCGGGCTAGTGTGGTTTTGCCTACACCGGGAGGGCCCCATAGAATAAAAGATGAAAGGCTTCCCGTTTCAATCATGGTTTTAATAATCCCATTGGTTCCCACCAGGTGGGTTTGTCCAATAAAATCATCTAAATCTTTTGGTCTAAGCCTTTCGGCTAGGGGTATATTGCCCATAAATCGCTATTTTTACAAAGTTAAAATGTTTTTTGCTTTATCCAATCCAACGTTTTTTTTGGAGTTGAAGCATTTTTTGAAAAAAAAAATCCTAAATTAGATAAAACTTTATACACCTTATTCTGTTAGTTGAATTATACGTTTGTTTAACTTTGTCGTATCAACTAAAATAAACCTAAACCTATGAAAAGAATACTATTCTGGAGTTTCACTGCGCTTTTGTCATGCTATACCATAACAGCTTCGGCACAGCAGCAGATTGCAGAGTTTTTAAAAGGAAACGTGGATGATGCCAAATTGTTGAGTCATGCGTACCTACAGCCCATGGGCAAAATGTTTGGTACATCGCTCAATGGGGGTTGGTATCAATCGGCAGGGCCACACAAACTATTTGGTTTCGATATTACTTTTTCAACCGCAGTGGTTACTGTTCCCAATGAGGATAAGTTTTTTGATATTAATGAGTTAGGTCTTAACCAATATGTTGTAGTTACCAATAGCTCAACTCAAGCACCTAGCATAGCTGCTTCGCACACGGCAGGCAGACCGACCCTGGCTCATAAAGATTTTCCTAATGACCCCTTATTTACATTACCCAAAGGAGCCGGTATCTCACTAACGCCCATGATGCTGATTCAGGGTTCACTTGGACTCCCTTTGCATTCGGAACTAACGTTTCGATTTTTCCCAACGGTGAATATTCCTAAAGTGGGTAGAATATCCCTTTGGGGGATTGGTGTGAAAAATGAGTTTAAGGAGTTTATTCCGGGGCTTAAATTGATTCCCATTGACCTTTCAGTAATGTTGGGTTATACGAACTTTACCAGCGAATTCAACGTAAATTATAAGCCTAATCCGGCTAATATGCCTGATGGTTATACTTCATCCGACTTTAACGATCAAAAACTTATTCTTGACGCCTCAGGCTTTACGGCTAGGTTGCTGATTGGTAAAACCCTGCCATTCATATCGTTTTATGCCGGTTTGGGATATGGGCATGCTTCAACCGATTTTGGGTTAAAAGGGCTTTATCCGTTGGGCGTTGAGCCTACCTATTTGGGGGTAGTAAAAGACCCATTCGTATTGGCATTTACTCACTCAAATTTTAATGGGAATATCGGTTTCAGATTAAGGTTTGGAGTGCTTTCCGTAAACTGTGATTACACGCTTGGCGATTACCCGCTCTACTCTCTAGGATTGGGTATAAGCTTTAGATAAGCTTCTGTTATTTTGAAATTATTAATCCCCCGATGGTGAATTACACTTTATCGGGGGATTCTTTATAAGGACAATTGCTTAATATCCTCTTTAGATCTAATTTCAGTAAGATGTAACTCTCTTCCTAATTTACGCATCAATTCGAAGGCCTCATCAAAATTATTGCCTATCTCCCCATCCAAAATAGCATCTTTTATGGCATCCTTAATAAGCCCAACGGGCTTACTAGGGGTAATATTAAACATGGTCATAATCATATCGCCCGTAATGGGAGGTTGAAAGTTGCGAACGGCATCCTTCTCCTCAAGCTCAATCAATTTTTTTCGAACCAACTCAAAGTTGGCCAAGTAGCGCCTCACCTTAGCATCGTTTTTCGAGGTGATATCAGCTTCGCATAGGGTCATCAGGTCATCAATATCATCGCCTGCATCGAACAGAAGCCTGCGCACTGCCGAATCGGTAACCTCATCACTGGAGAGGATGATGGGCCGCAGATGGAGTAGGACCAGCTTTTGCACGTAGCGCATCTTCTCGTTCAACGGCATTTTAAGCCGCTGAAAAATTCGAGGAATCATTTTAGCGCCAACAAACTCATGGGCATGGAAGGTCCATCCTTGCCCTTTAATGTATTTTTTTGTGGCGGGTTTGGCAATATCGTGCAGTAGTGCTGCCCAGAGCAACCAGAGGTTGTCAGATTTTTCTGCCACATTGTCAACAACCTGAAGCGTATGATAAAAATTATCCTTATGGTGGTGGTTTTCTACATTGTCAACTCCTTTAAGCGCATAAATTTCAGGGAAGAACTGCTGAAGCAGTCCGGTTTGCTCTAGCAACAAAAAACCGTTTGATGGCCGTTTAGAGAGCAATATTTTGTTCAACTCATCAATGATGCGCTCAATAGACACAATGTTTATGCGCTCACTGTTCTTCTTAATTGCCTCAAAGGTTTTAGGTTCAATATCGAAATTTAGTTGGGACGAAAACCGAATAGCGCGCATTATTCTCAAGGGATCGTCACTAAAGGTTTGATTTGGATCCAAGGGTGTACGAATTAGCCTGTCCTCAATGTCCTGAATCCCGTTAAAAGGATCAACTAGCTCCCCAAAATTATTTGGATGAAGGCTGATTGCCAGGGTATTCATGGTAAAATCCCTTCGTAATTGGTCGTCCCGAATGGTGCCATCCTCAACTATAGGTTTTCGGGAGTTGCTTCGGTACGATTCTTTTCTGGCTCCTACAAACTCAATCTCCCAGCCATCAACCTTTAGCTGAGCCGTTCCAAAGTTTTTGAATACCGTAACCCTTCGGGTTCCTAATTTATTAGCAACCCTTTGGGCAAGCTCTATTCCCGAACCCTCTATCACTATATCGATATCCTTTGATGGGCGTTTGAGGAAAATATCCCGTACATACCCACCAATCACAAAGGTAGGTTTATCAATCTCGCCTGCAATCTCAGAGATGACAGTAAATATTTTGTGGCTTATATGCTCTTTCATGTCTTCTAAGTATGACGATGTCAGTACTAATGCTGACAAAATTACAAATTTTTACCTTGATATGACAGAACAATACTAACTGTTCATTATGGTAATACGGGTTCTTTCGATCCTTAATGTACAGTATATGAGTGTTTAAGGTGTTGTTCCCAATTTTTATATTTCTACTTTGACATACCACATATATTTTTGGAACATAAATTGATAACATCGCAACAACATATGTATATAAATGAATAAATAAAACATAAGCTATGAAACTACTTGAAACCGCTGTTCATGAGATTGCAACAGCTTCTGAACTGGAAAAACTTGTAAGCGAAAATGAGAATGTGATGGTCTGCTGTGGACGTATGGGGCCCATGTGCATTCCTGTTTATGACGTTATGGAAGAGCTAGAGGAGGAAAGAGAGGATATTAAATTTTACTCTATGGCTTTTGATACACCCGAAGCTTCACCAATTCGCAATGCACCTATGTGTTCGGGCTTTATGGGATTACCATTTACCGTTTACTATAAGAATGGAAAGATGGTAGAAGCTACCTCCAGCATTCAGTCTCGTCAGCAAATTGAGACGATTCTTGATAAGCATATGAACTAATTTGAAGGGTTTAGTGGGTCTAACCATGATATTTAGTGAAGATGGAAGAAGTATTTGATGTGATGATAATTGGTGCCGGTGCCGCCGGGCTCACCGCAGGGATTTATTCCTCACGGGCTAAGCTCAATACCCTAATCCTGAACGAGGGTGCCATAGGTGGGCAGATGGTTTTGACCGATGAGATTGCCAACTATCCCGGGGTGGAGATTACCAACGGCTATAAGCTAGCTAACATTATGAAGAATCAGGCCAAAAGCTTTGGCAGTAAGATTCGAAGCAATGTTAAGATTGTTGAGTACCATCTGCAGGGCGACATTAAATCGGTAATTTTGGACGATGGGAGAGCGTTTAAGTCAAAAACGGTAATTCTGGCGCTGGGTGGTCGTCCACGCCCGCTGAATATCCCAGGTGAGGATACGTTTAAGGGGAAAGGAATCTCGTATTGCGCAACATGCGATGGAGAGTTCTTTACCGATAAGGAGTTGGTTGTAGTAGGTGGTGGCAATTCGGCCCTCGAAGAGGCCGTAGCCCTGACCACATTTGCTTCTAAGGTAACCATTGTACATCAGTTTGACCATTTTCAAGCTTTTGAGCATGCTGTGCTGGAGGCTAAAGCCAATCCTAAGATTAGCTTTATTATGGAGTCGGAGTTAAGAGGGTTTTATGGCAATGGGAAGCTGGAAAAGGTAACTATAGAAAACTTGAAAACAAAAGAAATGTCAGATGTGGGCGTTGATGGTGTCTTTGTTTTTGTGGGTTATCAGCCCAACACGGAAGCCCTATCGGGTATAGTGGAGCTCAACTCAGCAAAGGAGATCGTAGTTGACTCGGCCATGCGTACCAATATTTCCGGAGTTTTTGCTGCCGGCGATACGATTAATAAGAGATACCGCCAGGTAACAACTGCAGTTGCCGATGGGACTATTGCAGCTTTGAGCGCTTCGGAATATTTAAGAAATTAATGATAAAAGGGCAATGCACAAGATCAGTTCGTTAGCAGAACTTCAGCAAAGGGTAAAGGGTAAGCCTAAAGCATACCTCTTGCTCTATAAAGGCGGTACCGAAAAGAGTGAATGTGCCCTTGGTCATGTAACCGAAGCCATAGCAAAGGTAAAGGGGATTGATGTTTGTGTGGCTGATGTGAACCATACCCGCGACATACATCCAAAGTATGGCATAAACACCGTTCCGGTGTTGGTTGAGTTTGACAATGGGACTGCAGTCAACGTGTTTAAAGGGTGTAACGACGTTCAATACTATGCTGCTCTTTTTGACAATGCCCTCTATGTCGTGGAATCAAAGGATGACGAAACACCACAAAAGTTAGTTGTCGTATACTCAACTCCCACATGCTCTTGGTGCAATACCCTTAAGGCACATCTAAGAAAATACCGAATTCGCTTTACTGATATTGATGTTTCGAAGAATGAGCAAGCTGCTGAAGAGATGGTTAGGCGTTCAGGTCAGCGGGGTGTTCCACAGACCGATATTGGTGGCGAAATGATTGTGGGTTTTGATAAAACCCGAATAAATGAGCTGTTGAGTATTAACGGCTAAATGTTTAACTTCGGAAAGATTTTTATTAACAGAATTTTGTGAGATATGAGAGAGTTACAGCCGGTGAATCAGAATGTATTGCTTGAAATTTCCTCAGCGCCCGAAGAGGTAAAAACCCTGTCGGGAATTATTATTCCCGATACCGCAAAGGAAAAACAGCACATTGCTAGGGTTGTTGCCATGAGCAGCATAGAGAATACAGAGATTGCCGTTGGCGATGAGGTTCTGTATAATGCTTATAGCGGTACCGAAACCACATTTGAAGGCAAAAAGTATCTGCTTATACCGTATGCCGATATTTTGGCTAAAATTGTCGAAACAGACGAAATATAGCCTTAGTGAGTAATTAAATAGTAAAAAATATAAACTTTAATAAACAATTGATCATGGTAGAATTCTTAAACATGGAAACTTTTAAAGAGAAAGTTTTCGACTTTGAAAAAGATACAGACTGGAAATTTAAAGGCGACAAACCTGCAGTTATCGATTTTTATGCCGATTGGTGTGGTCCTTGTAAAATGGTTGCTCCCATTTTGGATGAGCTATCCAAAGAGTACGAAGGGAAAGTTGATATCTACAAGATTGACACTGAGGTGGAGCAGGAGTTGGCCGGAATGTTCGGCATAAGGAGTATTCCTTCATTACTGTTTATCCCGCTTAACGATAAACCGCAAATGGCTGCCGGAGCGCTACCCAAAGATACCTTTAAGGAGGTGTTCAGGGATGTGTTAAAGGTAGAGCAGTAATAAACTGCTTTTTCCTAAATTTAAGAGGCTGCCCTTGTGGGACAGCCTCTTTTTATTGTTAATAGCAATAGTGGTTATTTCCTTATAATAGTGGCTTCCCGATCGGGCCCAACAGATACAATTTTGATAGGTACTCCTGTTTCATCCTCAATAAACTTAATATACTCTGACAGCTCTTTGGGGAAATCTTTCTCGTTCCTAATGTTTGTTGTTGGGCTTTTCCAGCCCTTAAACTCCCGGTAAATAGGTACGATTTCAGCATTCGTATCAAAGGGAAAATGGGAGCAGGGTTTACCTTCGAGCATATAGTGAGTGGCAATTTTTACGGTTTCGAAGCTGTCCATCACATCCGCTTTTGTCATAATTAGCCCAGTAATCCCATTGAGCATAACCGCATATTTAAGAGCAACCAGGTCGAGCCATCCACAACGGCGGGGTCGACCGGTGGTGGCACCATACTCATGCCCTACATCACGTAACTTTTGACCCTCTTCGTTATGAAGCTCTGTGGGAAAAGGCCCTGAGCCAACACGGGTACAGTAAGCCTTAAAAATACCGTAAACCTCACCAATCTTAGTGGGCGCAATACCCAAACCAATGCAAGCACCTGCGCATACCGTATTAGATGAAGTTACGAATGGATAGGAGCCAAAATCGATATCTAATAGGGTGCCCTGTGCCCCTTCGGCCAATATCTTTTTCTTCTGTTGAATCAGGCTGTTTATTTCGTATTCCGAGTCAATGAGCCTAAACTCTTTAATGGTCTCAACACCCTTAAACCAAGCCTCTTCATGTTGTTCAATATTCGCTTTATAGCTATACTGCTTAAGCACCTGTTTGTGCTTATTCTTCAGCTGTTGGTATTTATTTGTAAAATCAGGGCTAAGTATATCACCTACCCGTAAACCGTTGCGTCCGGTTTTATCCATGTAGGTTGGTCCAATGCCCTTAAGGGTAGATCCAATCTTCTCTTTGCCTTTATCTGCTTCCGAAGCAGCATCTAACTCGCGGTGCGAAGGTACTATAAGATGGGCTTTTTTGGAGATAAGGAGGTTTTGGGTGGGTTCGATGCCTAATGCCCTAAGCGAGCTAATTTCGGCAGCAAAAATTACCGGATCTATAACTACTCCATTTCCAATAATATTAATAGACTGTGAATGGAATATACCCGATGGGATGGTATGAAGTACATGCTTTAACCCGTTAAACTCGAGGGAGTGACCTGCATTTGGGCCGCCCTGAAAACGAGCAACAACCTCGTAGCTAGGAGTAAGCACATCAACCACTTTACCTTTGCCCTCATCTCCCCATTGAAGGCCAAGCAGAACATCTACTTTCATTGTGTACATCTTTTTTAGCGACCGTAAATGTACCTATTTTAGGCTTTTTAACCTAACGGAAAGAGGGGAGAAGCGTGATTTTAACAAACAAATTATAAACAGTACACTAGAGATTTCCCATTAGCTGTTTTTCTGGCATTTTTCGCAAATCCCGTAAAAATATAGCGAGTGATGAGTAATCTTAAAATTCATAGATTTTCCGGATGTATTCCTAATCTCTTGAATTCGTGGATCACAAAACTCGAATACCGTACCGCATTGTGTGCAAATAAGGTGATCGTGCTGGCGGCATTCGTACGCTTTTTCGAAAACGGCTATGTTTTTGCCAAACTGATGTTTAACCACCAAGCCGCACTCTAATAGTAGGTCAATGGTATTGTAAAGAGTTGCGCGACTAACCCTGTAATTCTTATTTTTCATGTAGATATACAGGGTTTCTATATCAAAGTGTCCTTCGCGTGAATAGATCTCTTCAATAATGGCAAACCGCTCAGGTGTTTTTCTGTGTCCCTTTTTTTCGAGGTATTCTATAAAGATCTTTTTTACAGACTCTAGCGTTTCATTGCATCCCATACAGCACTGTTTAAATTTAGAATAGATAAAAATAGCTATTCGATTGTTTGTAACCAATAGTTTGCCTAAAATAATTTAGGCTCTTAGCTATTAAATAAACACTGCAAAGGGAGAATAGTTTAGTTATCGATATTTTCTATCCGTTTTACAGAATCGATACCCTTAATCTTCATTACTTTGGCTATAAGGTTGTTAAGGTCGCTGGTATTATGAACGTATAGGTCTATGGTGCTCTCAAAAATTCCATCGTGGCTTTCGATAAGCAATTTTCGGATATTTACCCTTAGCTCATCCGATATCCCTTTCATCAGCTCGCTAAGAATTCCAACCCGATCAATCCCCCTCACTTCAATTCGAGCTAGGAAAGAGAACATTTTGTGAGTAGTCCATTTGGCCGAAACGATCCGATCTCCATGCCTCGACATAAGCCTAATGGCTTCGACGCATGTAACCTTGTGTACTACAAGGTTTTCTTCGGGTGTTAAGTAGCCTATAACATCATCACCGGGGATTGGGTTGCAGCATTTGGCCACGAGATATGAAGGGGACTCATCGGCAGTAAATTCGCGGAGTACATACGTTTTTTTTGGGTCAATGCGTGTTTCACTTTCATCACCATCAGCTTCCATTTTTTGACGCTTCCGAAGAGCTGATTTAGAGAACTGTATCTCCCAATATCTAACCCATTTATTCTTTGTGTTCTTTCGGAGAATACGCTTTAGGTTTTCTAATGAGATTAGGCCTATGCCCACTTTGCTATAAAATTCATCTTTGGTAAAGGTTTCGTATGCAGGAAGAATTTTCTTAAATACGCGGGATGAGGGTTGAAGTCCAATTTCAGCGAGCTTTTCTTCAACGAGTTGTTTCCCTTTTTCAATCCGGTTCTTATTTTCGGCTTTTAATGCTGATTTAATAGCAGTTTGCGCTTTTCCGGTTATCACCCAGTTTAGCCAATCGCTATTGGGCTTTTGGGTACTGGCAGTAATAATTTCAACCTGATCGCCACTTTTTAGGATGTGGCTAACGGACACAAGTTTATGGTTGATTTTAGCACCAATGGCTTGGTTCCCAATCTCAGAGTGGATCTCATATGCGAGGTCTAATACGGTTGCTCCGCGGGGGAGGGTTTTAGTCTCCCCTTTGGGGGTAAATACCACAATTTCGGAGGAGAATAGGCTAAGTTTAAACTCGTCCAAAAAATCCAGCGCATCTGCTTGTGGATTTTCCAGTAGCTCCCTAATCTGTTTAATCCATTTCTCAAGTTCCGTTTCGTGAATGCTGTCTATATCCTTATACTTCCAATGAGAGGCGAGACCGCGTTCTGCAATCTCATTCATGCGCACCGATCTTATCTGCACCTCCACCCATTGGCCGTGAGGGCCCATTACGGTACAATGCAGTGCCTCATACCCGTTGGCTTTGGGAGTACTAACCCAATCCCTTATTCGGTCGGGCTTAGGCTTGTAGATATCGGTAATAAGCGAATAGATGTGCCAGCATTGCGTTTTTTCAGGGATATATTCACTGGGTTCAAAGATGATTCGGATGGCCAACAGATCGTAGATATCCTCGAATGCAATATTTTTGGCTTGAATCTTTTTCCAGATGGAATAGATGGATTTTGGGCGGCCACTAATGTCGAACTTAATCCCGTTCTCCTCGAGTTTGTCAATTATGGGGAGTGAGAAGGAGTTGATGATCTGCATTCTTCGCTTCTCGGTAACTTCCAGTTTTGTTTTAATCTCCTCGTAGGCCTTTGGGTATCTGTATTTTAAGCTTAAATCTTCAAGCTCCGATTTGATGGTATATAAACCTAAACGGTGTGCTAAAGGGGCGTACAAATAGATAGTTTCACCGGCAATTTTCATCTGCTTGGCTTCCGACATGGAACCAAGGGTTCGCATATTGTGGAGTCGATCGGCTAGCTTAATGAGTATTACCCTTAAATCTTCGGTTAGTGTGAGCAGAATCTTTCGAAAATTTTCGGCTTGCAAAGAGGAGTTAACATCAAAAACATTCTCAATCTTAGTGAGGCCATCAATGATGTTGGCAATCTTTTTTCCAAATATTTTCTCGATTTCCTCTACGGTGTAATGCGTA
Organism: uncultured Rikenellaceae bacterium; assembly: GCA_964554585.1. Classification (GTDB taxonomy): domain Bacteria; phylum Bacteroidota; class Bacteroidia; order Bacteroidales; family Tenuifilaceae; genus Perlabentimonas. The sequence continues at coordinate 19,738 of CAZKPD010000016.1, read as the reverse complement.
TCCTCAACCACATCATGCAGTAATGCACAAGCAATAGCCGTAGGACCTAATCCAATCTCGGTGGATGCAATTTTCGCTACGGCCAACGGGTGTAAAATATAGGGTTCGCCCGATTTACGCTTAACCCCTTTGTGTGCTTCATTGGCCAGATTAAACGACTTGATAATAAGCATCCTGTCCTCTTCTGTTTTGCATCGAGAACAGGTTTGCAGCAGCTCATTTAACTGCTCTTGCACAATGGCTTGGTAATCAATGGTAGTTTCCGACATACTCCCCTTTGCTGGAAAAATGGTAATTAAGAGCTATCGCGGACCGTAGACAACAACAACGGTACTGGTTTGTGATTTTACCTTTTGAGATTCGGAAATAACCTCAAGACGATAAACATAAGTTCCCTCGGGAGCTAGTTGCCCGTTGGGCATTCGACCATCCCACCCTTGGTTGTGTCCTTCAAATACAATGGTACCTCCTCTGCTAAATATGGTTAGCTTATAGGGCATCTGAAAGCTGATGGTGGGTTCAAAAAGATTGCGAGGTTTACCGTTTCGAACTATGGTGCTGAGCGGATCTAAAGCGTTGGGCATTGTGATCTCAGGATCCACTTGGGTGCATAGGGTTCGACTTCGGCTCATTCTGCTTTTACCGGGTATGTTTAACACTTCATGCGCTTCGATATAGTAGCAAAAGTTAGGCATATATCCTTGTCCATCAAAAATGGTAAGATCATCGGTAAACTCATTGTTAAAAGGATTTTCAACCTCATAAATGAGCTCTGTTAAGCGCTGTTCATCCTTAAAAGAAACCCGATATAGCCGGTATCGAATGGGATTGTTCTCGGAAGAGTAAAAGGATTCCCATGAAATTTTTGGAGAGCTTCCTTCGCTATATGCCCTTATGGTTACCGTGTTAGATAGATTAGAAACCCTTTGTAGGCGATTACATCCATCATAGGCATTAATTCTATAGAAAAAAGGGCGTGAGCGGGCAGACCAAGAATCGCTGGTGTCAGCCAAATAGGTGGCGCTGGGGCTGTAAAATTCAGCTATGGTTTTAGCAGTAAAAATGGATGCAATAGAATCTGAATATTCCCATCGTGTAAGCATAAAGTTTTTATACTCGGTTTGAGGATCTATGGAAAAATAGATTTCATTTCTTTGATCTTTGGCAATAAGTGAATCAACATACATGAATTGTGGAGGCTTAGAAACCCGCGTATTGATATGGGTCAGATT
>CAZKPD010000016.1:0-18496 GCA_964554585.1 uncultured Rikenellaceae bacterium | reverse complement strand
GAAAGGGTATAGAGCTCCTCATCCCTTTTCTTGGCCTCAACATAAATGTAGTAGTCAGAATTGGGAAGCACCTTGTAGTGTGTCATGTTATGAATGCCATCTGTGGTAATCTCGACGGGGAACTGTTGCCAGTTGGTGTTGTTTCCGATATAAATATTATAGTGCTCAATTCGATTACCCCAACCCAGGTAATGGTTCCAATTAATATCTATTTTATTCCCACACGAATCGTATTGTGCCGTTACATGTATTGACCCATGTGGTGGTGTTAGCGGGCTTGGTTCGCCAGGGCCTTTACTGGCTATACGGTAGATAATGCTTTTGTTTAAACCGTTGTTTACAAGATCTGTGTAAGTAAAAGTGTTGGCATCAACACTGTCAATCTTTTGCCAACCGCCACCCGCATATTCAGTATAAATAATATACCCTACAGGTTCCGGATTAAGAGGATTATAGCCGGGTGCCACCCACGACAGTGTGGCATTACCTGTTGCAGGATTAAGGGTTAACAGGTCAAACCTCGGTTGCAAAGGTTTTGGGCTTGGATCATCTTGTGCAACCCCCAAAGTGGATGTCAGGATTAAAACCGAAAAAAGCAACTGATTTAAACGCATATAGTTCATGGATCGTTATTGACCGTAAAATTTTAGTAAATATAGTCAACTTGTCCCAATATTATGCACTTGGAACTAAAAACTATAGCTATAGCCGGTATGGTTAAAAAGGATTTTGTGGACCGGAAACAGCCACAACCATATCCTCTTTGTTTAGCCATTGTCCGGCTAAATCCATAATCCGTTCGGGTGTAATGCGTTGAATAGAATGGATTAGCTCGTCGTGTAACGAATAATCTAAATTATTGTAGCAGGCCAAACCCATGACACTTTCTGCCGTTGCAAATGGTCCGTTAAAACTTCTTAGCATTTCGCCCATTAGGTGATTGCGAACTCTTAAGAGTTCTGTAGCAGGAATGGGTTCTGATTTAAGCTGATCAATCTCTTTCCATATCTCTTCAATGGCTTGCAAGGTATAGTTTGCCCCCACATCGGCTGAAATGGCCAGAACGGTACTATCCAAAAAAGTGATGATATGGGATCCAATCCCGTAGGTATACCCTTTATCTTCTCTCAAATTCATCATTAATCTTGATCCGAAGTAACCACCCAAAATGGTGTTGAGTACCGATAGGTCCGTGTAGTCGGGATGGGTACGGGGGCAAATCTCTCGCCCAATACGAATGGAAGCTTGCAATGCTTTGGGCTTAGCTATGTAGTAACCTCCCGGCGAGGTTTGTGCGGGTGGAATAACAACCGATTGAGTTTTGCTAAGTCCCCATGCGGTTTCTCCCAAATATTTTTTAACCAAAGCGATGTGGTCGTCTGATATCCTACCGGATAAAAAAATTGTGGATTCTGTGGATCCAAAATAGTGGGAATGGAAATTTTGCAGGGCCTCCGATGATACGAAATCGTAATCTGCTGGTTGAGCAAAAGTCCCATAGGGATGATTTTGACCGTATAGATTTTTGAAAAGTTCAATTCGTGCCGGAGTCGATGTTTTCTCCATTTCAACGATAAGGTTTTGTTTCCCTCTACTAGCCCATAGGGATAGCTCATTGGAAGGATAGGAGGGATCTTGGATGATTATTTGAAGTCGTTCCAGCGTTTGCTCTAGGTATTTTGTTAATGCAAACACGGTAACCTTGGCAAAGTCTTTATCGGCAGTGCATCCGATATACGAACCCCAAAAATCGAAATATTCAGATAGCTCTCGCGAGCTATATTGGGAGGTTCCTTCTGTCAGCAGTGAGGCACTGGCTTGGGCTATCAACTTCCCATTTTGGAATTTTGAGCCGGCATGAAAGATGATGTCCAGTCTGCAAACATCTACCTCACCCTGATTGATGATGAACAGCTGTGAACCATTGGGTAATTGGATAATCTCTGGTTTTGGAAAGTCAATCCCTTGGATGGTTTTTATTGAGGGTTGTTGTGCTCTATTTAGCATGGGGATAATTTTTTGCTATCGGTTCTGTTCGGTTTTGTAGTATAGCGTTGAGCTATTGGTAGGCTTAAACAAGTTTTGGGCAACTTGCATTATTTGTTGGCCCGAAACCTGTCTGTAATTATCAACAACAGAATTGACCCATCCAGCATCGTCCAACAGTTCGAATTGACAAAGGCTCAACGCCTTTTCGTTGGCATTGGTTAACCCAAACGTAAAATTGGATTCAAATCTATTTTTGACCTTCTCTAGTTCCTCAATGGAAATCGGAGTTTGTTGAATCTTGTTAAGCTCTTCAGCAATAGCTGCTTCAGCCATTTCAAAACTTACGTTTTCATTGAGCCTTCCGGCTATTGCAAAAAGCCCTTCCTCATTGTCGCCGGTAATAAACGAATCGATGGTGCTAAAAAGGGCTTGGTTTTTTACCAAATTCTGAAAAAGCCGGGATGATTTTCCGTTGGAAAGGATATCGGAGATAAGGTCAGTGGCAGCAAAATCGGGATGTAGCCGATTACACATGTGAAAAACCTTGTAAATGGCATTGTACGGCACATCGCGGGTAACCTCTAAAAATCGTGCATCTTGCTGAATAGGCTCTTTTTCGATGGTATTTCCCGTAAGCTGATGAGCCGGAATACTACCGAACCATTTCTCAACCATAGGCATAACCTCGTTGGACTGAACATCTCCGGCAATGCTTAAAATGGCATTGTTGGGAGCGTAATGGGTCAAATAAAAATCTTTTACATCTTTTAGGGTAGCCTCTGCAATATGATCGGGTGTTTTACCTATGGTTGCCCATTGGTATGGGTGTTTGGTATAGGCCAAAGGGCGTAATAGCAGCCACACATCTCCATAGGGCTGGTTAAGGTACCGCTGGTTAAACTCTTCGATAACAACGCTCTTTTGTACATCTAAACTTTTTTGGGATAGGGTTAGGTTTTCCATCCTGTCGCCCTCTACCCACAAGGCTGTTTCCAGATTGGCTTTTGGAAGGGTAATGTGGTAGTTGGTGATATCGTTATTGGTAAAAGCATTATTCTCGCCCCCTGCATTCTCAATTACTTCGTCGTAGCTGGGAACATGCTTAGAACCGCCAAACATGAGGTGCTCGAAAAGATGGGCAAAACCGGTTCGCTCAGGATTCTCATGCTTTGCTCCCACATTGTAAAGCAGATTTACTGCCACAATAGGCATAGATTTATCGCTGTGGATAAGCACCCTAAGGCCGTTCTTGAGCGTGTATTTCTCGAAATTAATCATAAATCAAATTGGTTAGGAACATGGCATGCAAAGGTATAATAAAGGGAATTGCATACAACACAAAGCCAAAGGTTATGGTAACATGGTAGGAGAGTAGCCTAGCTGATCTGCCCAAAACTGGTACGTTGGGTAGCCATACGGTCTATCTGCTTTTTGAGCAGCTCGTTTTTTTGTTGGGTCAGCTGGTTATCATCTTCAATAATATCATTGGCCAAATTTCGGGCATACTGTAACAGCTGACCATCCTGGTTTAGGTTAGCAATCTTAAGATCAAAGGGAAGTCCGCTCTGTTGAGTGCCCTCCATATCGCCGGGACCACGCATTTTCATGTCCACTTCGGCAATCTCAAAACCGTCGTTGGTAGACACCATGGTTTGCAAACGCTGTTTCGACTCGTTGCTCAGCTTAACCCCCGACATCAAAATGCAATAGCTTTCGTCGGCGCCTCGGCCCACTCTTCCTCGGAGCTGGTGCAACTGGGAAAGGCCAAAGCGCTCTGCGCTTTCAATAATCATAACCGTTGCGTTGGGAACGTTAACGCCCACCTCAATCACCGTTGTAGCGACCATTATATGGGCCTGTCCGCGGGCAAAGAGCCGCATGGATTCATCTTTTTCTTGGGATTTCATTTGCCCATGTACTACCACTGTAGCATACTCCGGTGGGGGAAAAGCCCGTGAAATGCTGTCGTAACCATCTTGGAGGTCCTTATAATCCATGGTTTCCGATTCTCGGATAAGGGGGTAAACCACATAAACCTGTCTGCCCTGTTTGAGCTGTTCACGCATTAGACCAAACACCACATTCCGTTTATTATCGTAATAATGTAATGTCTTAACGGGTTTCCGCCCCGGCGGCAGCTCGTCAATTACGCTCAGCTCCAAATCTCCGTAAAGGGTCATGGCAAGCGTTCGTGGGATAGGCGTAGCTGTCATTACCAGCATATGGGGTGGAACATGGTTCTTGTCCCACATTTTTGCCCTTTGGGCAACACCAAAACGTTGCTGTTCATCTATTACCACAAATCCCAGATTGTTAAACTGAACAGCATCCTCGATTAGCGCATGCGTTCCAATGAGAATTTTTAGCGTACCCGATTGTAACCCGGCGTGGAGTTCGGTTCTATCGCTTTGCTTGGTACTACCGGTAAGCAGCCCTACAGGGATATCCATACCTTTTAGGAATTCGGTAATGGTGATATAGTGCTGATTGGCCAAAACCTCTGTAGGAGCCATAATACAGGTTTGGAACCCATTGTCAATGGCTATTAGCATACACATCAGGGCAACCAATGTTTTCCCGCTACCCACATCACCCTGCAAAAGCCTGTTCATCTGTTTGCCCGAACCCATATCGCGTCTTATCTCTTTGATTACCCTTTTTTGGGCATTAGTGAGTTCAAATGGGAGATTGTGCTTATAGAAATGGTTGAAATAATCACCTACAACAGGGAATATGTTCCCTTTTATCTGTTGGTATCGTGACTGTTTTTGGTAAAGCAGCTGCAGCTGTATAAAAAAAAGTTCTTCAAACTTAAGCCGAACTTGAGCTTTCTGAAGCATGGAGGTAGAGGTGGGGAAATGGATATTTCTCAAAGCTTCCTCTAAGGTGATTAGCTTACACTTTTGGAGTATGTAGTAGGGGAGCGTTTCGCTAACCATTTCGGCAATAGAGGTGTGCACGCCCTGTTGCAGCTTTAGTATGGTTCTGGAAGTTATATAGTTGTTCTTGAGCTTCTCGGTTGTGTTGTAAACAGCCTGTAATGGAGCATTCAAACTTTTCTGTTGCGGTGTAAACTCCTCTATCTCGGGATGTGCTATATTGAATTTTTGGTTAAAAAGGGTAGGTTTACCAAAAACCAGATACTCCACGTTAGGCTTAAGGCTTTTTTGCATCCATTTAATTCCCTTAAACCAAACCAGCTCAATGGTTCCTGTTCCATCCGTAAAAATGGCGGTAAGCCTTTTCTTTCGACCCCCCCCAATTTCCTGAAAACTTATAATTTTCCCAACAATCTGAATATAGGGTAAATCTTCAGTTATCTCTTTGATGGTGTAATACTTGGACCGATCAATATATTTAAAAGGGAAGTAGTAAAGCAGATCGGAAATGGTGTGGATGTTTAGCTCCTCCTTGAGTAGCTTGGAGCGTTTTGGGCCTACACCCGGCAAATACATTATATCTGTGCTAAGAATTGCTGCCATACAGCAAAATTAAAAAATGATTTGAACTATTTGCCTATTTACAGCAAAAGCAGCGAGTACGTTAATAGTGAAAGCTAATTGGTAAAATAGAAAAAGAGAAAGGACACCGATTATATATCCATGAGATGCATTTCGAGCAGCTCTCTGAGTTGCGGAATTTTAATATCTGCATTCACATTCCCTTTTTTGATAAAAGAGATTTTTCCCGTTTCTTCGGAAACGGTTATTACCAGAGCATCGGTAATGTCGGTTATACCAATGGCAGCTCTATGGCGTAATCCAAATGAAGCGGGTAGGTTGGGCTTTTCGGTTAACGGCAGGATACAACGTACGGCATAGATTAGCTCATCTTTTATAATCATGGCACCATCGTGCATAGGGCTATTCTTAAAGAATATGGTTTCGATGAGCCTACTGGATGTTGCAGCATTGATAATATCTCCAGTTTCGGCATAGTTGAACAGATCCGATTTCATATTGATCACGATTAACGCTCCCACTTTACCCTCAGACATATTTCTGCATGCTTTCACAACAGCTTCTATGTTTACTTTGCTATCGTACTTTTCATCTTTTATAAAGAAAAGGCGGTTAATGCTAAATGTCCTTCGGGTAAGGTATTTAGAGCCGATGAGCAGTAAAAATCGCCTTATCTCTTGCTGAAAAACGATGATCAGCGCAATAACCCCTACACCAATAATTTGTCCCAAAATATCGCTAAGCAATTCCATGTTTAGCGCCTTAACCACTAACCAAAAGATGTAAAGAAGGAAAATCCCCACAAAAATATTGATGGCAACCGTACCCCTGATAAGCATATAGATTTGGTAAAGTAGCAGTGCGACCAAGAGAATATCAATTACATCCAATATCCTAATGCTAATGAAGAGAGGGCATAGTAGGGTTTCCATGGTACAATAGTTTAGTTATAACCCTTGGGCTGCTTCATGGTAAGCGAGGTAAGCGTTACTACCTCTATAGCCTCTTTAACGTCGTGGACCCGTAAAATATTTGCTCCCTTGAGCAGAGCAATAGTGTTAAGGGCAGTGGTACCGTTTAAGGCTTGCTCGGGGGTACTTTTTAGGGTTCTATAAATTGTAGATTTGCGCGAAAGCCCTACAAGCAGAGGGAGTTCAAATATTTTAAATGCTTCTAGATTTTGCAAAAGTTCAAAGTTGTGCGCAATGGTTTTTCCAAAACCAAACCCCGGATCAATAATAACATCGCGAATGCCGGCTCGATGAAAATGGGCTACTTTTTTTGAGAAAAATGAGATGATATCCTTGGTAACATTTTCGTAGACCGGATTTTGTTGCATGGTTTGCGGTGTGCCTTGCATGTGCATAGCGATGTAAGGAACCGAGAGGGAGGCTACGGTATCAATCATGGCAGTATCCATATTCCCTGCGGAGATATCATTAATCATATTGACGTTAAAGTTATCTACCACATGTTTGGCCACATTGGCTCTATAGGTATCCACCGAGATAATGACGTTGGGAAAATCTTTCCGAATGATGCTTAAACTTTTTGAAAGTCGAGCAATCTCTTCCTTTTCAGAGACGGGAGTTGATCCCGGGCGGGTAGAACAGGCGCCAATATCGACAATGGACCCACCATGCTCTAGGATTTCTTTTACCCTTGCTTTTATCTTTCGTTTCTTATTGTACTGGCTTCCCGAGAAAAAGGAGTCTGTAGTAATATTGACAATCCCCATAACCAAAGGTTTGTCAAGACAAATAATCTCGCCGTTGCAGATAAGGCTTTGCTTTTTAGCGAGGAATGATTGAGGTGCTTCCATGTATAGGATTGACATTACAAAGTGGTGCTAAAATACAAAAGATTTTGCGAACTACTTACACCCGTTGCAAATCATTCGCACAGTAAGGTTGATGGGTGTGATAAACTATGCCAAGTTATGGGTTAAAGTAGCGGAAAATGCCTAATTTTGGACTACTATAATTATTGATTACAGTTAAGCATATGAGTTTTATTGTTATTGAGGGCCTTGACGGTGCCGGAAAATCGACCCAGCTAAAACTTGTGGAAGAGTTTTTTTCGGGAAAGGGTATAGCTTGCGAGTCTTTGCATTTCCCACGAACCGAATCGCCCTATTTTGGAGAGCTGGTGGCTCGTTTCTTACGCGGTGAGTTTGGCCAATTGAACGAGGTAAACCCCTACCTAGTGGCACTCCTTTTTGCAGGTGATAGGATGGATGCAGGAAAGATTTTAGGACAATGGTTGAAGGAGGGTAAGACCATTCTGTTGGATCGGTATGTTTTTTCAAATATTGCTTTCCAATGCGCAAAATTAGAGACCATAGAGGAACAAAACGCATTGCGTAACTGGATTTATGGGTTGGAGTTTGATTACTTTAGTATTCCTAAACCCGACTTGAACATATTCCTTGATGTGCCGTTTCAGTTCACCGTATCAAGATTGACAGCCAATCGTGAGGGAGATGACAGATCATACCTTAATGGGAGCGAGGATATTCATGAGCAGGATCTTTCGTTTCAGGAACGTGTTCGCGATGTGTATTTGCGCCAAAGCGCAAAGGATGATACGTTTAAAGTAGTTTCGTGTATTGATGAGAATGGGGCTATGGCACAGCCACAGGTCATTTTTCAGCGCATTTTAAATGTGATTGAACAGTTTGTAAAAATTTAAATACCCAAGAGCTATGGTACGTTTTTTCTTATGGATTTCGCGCTATCTGTTAGCGTTTACGTTTATCTTTTCCGGATTTGTTAAGGGTGTTGATCCACTCGGATCGGCCTATAAGTTTGCTGACTACTTTATGGCTTTTGGCCTGGGCTTTTTGGAGCCTTTGGCTTTGCCATTCGCATTTTTAATGTGTGCAGCAGAGCTGTTAATCGGGTTGCTATTGCTGTTTAGGGTTCAGAATAATTTGGCCGTTTGGGGTGCTTTCCTTTTCATGCTGTTCTTTACGCCTCTTACCCTCTACCTGGCGATTTTTAATCCGGTATCGGATTGTGGCTGTTTCGGCGATGCGCTGGTACTGAGCAACTGGGAAACATTTTTCAAGAATATTCCGCTGTTGGGAGCTGCCCTATTCCTATTTCTACATCGCAAAAGTTTTAGTCCAATTTATCCTCCCCTTTATTCCTATGCCATTGGTATTATTTTACTGGTTATCTCATTCCTTCCTTCCATACACGGATATAGCAGATTACCGCTTATCGATTTTCGACCATATAGTAAAGGGGTAAATATTCAGGAGGCTATGCTTTTCCCAGAGGATGCTCAGCCCGATGAGTATGAAACGTTGCTGTACTACGAAAAGAATGGGTTGGTAAAGCAGTTTACCCAAGATAACTTTCCGTGGCAAGATTCTACCTGGAAATTTGTGGACAGCAAATCAAAATTGGTGAAAAAGGGATATACTCCTCCCATAGCCGATTTTACGTTAACCAATCTTGAGGGAGATTATTTGACCGATAGCATTCTAAATTATCGCGGGTATTACTTACTATCTATCTCTTATCGTTTAGATAAGATGGATAGAGCTTCCATTGATCAGCTCAATGAGCTTTACTTTAAGGCCCAAGAGGAGGGGATTGGTTTTGCGCTGGTTACTGCCTCTCCACAGAGTGACATTGATGCTTTTATAGGGGATTATGGTATTGCTTTTCCGTTTTTGCTGGCCGATGAGATTATGCTAAAGACCGTTATCCGTTCAAACCCGGGTATAGTGCTGTTGCACCACGGAACCATAATTGAAAAGTGGCACCATAAAAAAATCCCCACTGCAAGTTTCCTCCAGGGGGATCTTTTAGCTAAAGCTTTGTTGGCTCAGCAGGCCGATAGGACAAACCTGTGGACCTTTGCACTTGTATTATTAGCAGTTCTTGGCTTAGTAGCGGTTTCACCGCTAACTATTGCCCAAAAGGGCTAAGCTAAAGTTTTACTGCTTCAACCTGAACTATTTCATCCGTTTCAGGATTATAGGCAAAGCACACAATGGTAAGCTTATCGGTTTTCCATTCTGTTTTAAGCGTTCCGCTTACCTTAAAGCTTTGCTTAGACCCATTAACTGCACCGTCAGCAAAGATAGGGCTACCCCATGTTCCGTTCAATGACATGCGGAACATATGGTTATGCTCATAATCCTCTATGGTTTCGCTAGTAGTTTTTTGAGGGGAAATAATGCCATCCTCAGTTATAAAAACGGAAACCTGTAGCGTAGGTAACTCATTAAATGCTTGTGCACGAACAGTTACATTAAGCTTTCCGGAGCTGAGAGTAGGTATCATCTCAAGGCCCAAGCGAGGCTCATTGCCAATAACCTCAGCAGTGGCACCGGGCCAAATGCTGTTGCCATATACTTTTTGCCCATTCTGTTCGGTTCTGTTTATAGTGCCCGCAGGGTAGCCTGTCGGCTTAAAGTAATTATCCAGTTCAGTACCCACTTCAGTTCTAAAGTCGGCAGGAAAACTAGATGAGGTACGGGCAAAATAGCCTGCATGGTAAGCAATGATTACAAACTTTTCACCATATAGGTTATGTAGCTGTTCCGCTGTAGCAGCACCATCGGGGCAATTAGGACATTGATGTCCGGTAAACTCTTCGAGTAGTGCCTTTTGAACCACATTTTCAATCTCAAAATCATCGGGTTCACCATCATCGCCACCGGGAGTGGTTAAATAGGGTTCGTCAATTATATCACAGGCTCCCAAAAGGAATCCAAATAGTAAAAAAAGTGATAAACGTTTCATAGCCATTGTATTGTGTATGGATAAAGGTTAAAATGTGGTAGAGAAGGTTATGCCTCCGGCAAATGAGGAGGGTACCCTCCGGCAAATGCCACCTACACACACGGTTCCCTCACGCTGTTTACCAAAATTAAGAGCCAATCTGTGAGGGCCTTGGGTATACCCAACGTTAAGAAGATAGTAGTGAATCCGCTGCTCCTTAACGCTGTTTCCGTAGTTATACTGATCGGTAATAGAGAATGACCAGTTGGGCGAAATGGAATACTCCGCCAAAAGCATGGCCCAACTTCCTTTATCTTGCTGTGTGCCAAGGTGCTGCGCTTCAATTCGAATGTTGTGTGAGCTGCCAATGCGTTGCGAGTAGTCGGCATACACTGCAAAGGCTTTAACGGGCTCTTCGCCCGGATGCCCTTGAATTACAGCAATATTATAGTATTGATGGGCTACCCCTGCAATAACCTTGATGTTTTGGCTTATTTTTCTATTCACCTCAAGGGAGATATCATGGAAATACTTCTCGTCACCAATCTTACCGAATGTGGCCGAATACCCTTTGGTACCCGATGTTCCCACCGGAATGGTGTCAAGCTGTTGCTTGTCAATGGACTGAGCAAATGATGCGCTTAGGGTTACGTTGGTTCCATACTTTCCACCTAAAAGCGATTTTCGGGGGATAAGGTAGTTAATCTCTGCCATTGCGCCTACCTCGCCCAAAGGTTGGGTTGCATAAGGATACATGGCCGGCAGCGAGTAGGTGTGCTGATGCGATGTGGGGGGCAAATAGCTTAAGGTAAGGTCATTGGAGGTAGCTTCACGACTGGAACGGAAGTCCATATTATCAATATACTTACCCGAAAGCAAGATGCCAAGCCCTTTGGCCGAATAGGATCCGGTTACGAATAGCGCTTGACCATCCTTGTAAATCATACTATTAGCAGCGCTAGGGTCATTAATCTTGTGTGCATACTCGCTAGAAAGGAAAAAACCACCGTGGGTTAGGGATGCTCTTCCCGAAAATGCAGCAACATTCTCAGGTAAGTTATAGATAGGATTCCTATCCCTTTGATAACGGCTTACCACGCTTCCTCCAACTAGGATAGTAGTAGCAGACTCGGAATTGAGGCTCTGTAAAATATCCCATTCACCGTCAAATCCACGAGTAGTTCCGGGGCTGTAGTCCCAAAAATAGCGTTGTTTGCCAATCAACCCTTTTAGGGTTACCCCATGAACGGGTCTAAACACCATTTTAAAACCGTTAAATGCATTGTCAATTCCCAGGTTTTTATCTTCGTATGCACGTAGGATAATCCCATTCCCAAACTGCTCATAAAAGCTACCCACAGTAATCTCGTACTGTTCATCGGTGTAATTCAGAAATAGGTTGGCAATGCCGTGCCCTTCGTAGTTTGCATCAAATCCTAATAGTGGAGGTTGATAGGCTTCGTAGCGTAAACCCGCATTAAAGCCCTTAAAACGATAGTATATATTGCCGTATATATTGGCTCTAATGTACTCAGGAACCTTCTCGGTATCCATAATGGAGTCGTTAAAATAGTAGTTGGCTTCGCTGTAAAAGTTTCCTTGAATGGTTGCTTGTTCAATAAAGTCTTGACCTTGTGAAACTGAAGGCATAAAGAAAAAAGCCAACAGCATCAGGCCTAACCAACCGGTTGTGAAACGAGGTGAAATTCTCATGTTAAAAGAAAAAGATTAGATTGAGTTAATTACTTTACCAGTGACTGGATAAGTTTAAAGAGTTCGTGCTCAGAACCTTCTGTGTAATTAGTGTATTGGTGAACCACCTCTTTATTGCCATTTAGCACAAAAGTGTGTGGAACATTGGTAACGCCCATGGCACGACGAAGGTCGCTGTTGCTATCCAAGTAAAATTCAAAATCCCATCCGCGAGCGTTAACTAGAGGTCTAACGTTATTTACTGAGCGAGCATCATCAATAGAAATGGCAATAACCTTAACTCCGGTTTCGTCTTGCCAGTCAGCATATAGATCTGCAATGGCAGAAAGTTCTTTAATACAGGGGCGACACCAAGATGCCCAGAATGATAAAATAATAGGTTTGCCGTCATTTTCAAAGGTGGCGGTAGAAATGGTTTTTCCATCTAGGGTTTTAACGTTAGCAGAAGGTAGACTCTTAGCTTGTTGTGCGCTTACATTAAGGCTGAGGGCGAATAAAAGGATACCCAATGAAGAAATAAGTCTCATGATGTTTGATTGTTTTAAAGTTACTATTTAACAATTAGTTTTGATGTATAGCTAAAATCAGCTCCCAGTAGTGTGACAAAATATATGCCTGGATTTACTTGGTGCAAAGATAGCTTTATTGTATTTTCTTCAAAAGCATTAGCCTTAATGGTTTCAGTTTTTATGGTTTGTCCTAGGTAGTTGGAGATGATTATGCGATAATCGGAGGTGACTGTTGGGGTAAATTGTAAGTAGAACAGTCCGATCGATGGATTTGGGTAAAGCGTAAAATTGTTGGTTATTAATGGGTTAATTCCTGTGGCTTGCTTAGTTAGCTCTGCAGTTTGAAGTATCTCTTGTGTTTCCTTATGCTGAAAGAAAATTCCAATACGGAATTGGTTTAGATTAACGTCAGAAAGGATATCAGAAAAATCTTCTGTAAAATTGATGTTCACCGGATCTCCATAGGCTAATTCTTTAACATCATCACCACTAAAATATTTTATTCGCCTGAGAACCTGATAGAAGGTGGTTTCGTCGTTACTTCCCGGAGCAGTATTAAAATTCACTTCATCCTCAGTAAAGGCAATTACCAGCTCCATCATATTTAGATCAATTGTAGCATAGGGAACGATTTTGAAATCAACATGGATTAGATTGTTTTTTACCCTAAATTCTCCCTCTATGGTCATGGGAGAGGGACGTTCAAGCTCTGCTTCGAGGTGTCTGGGATCAATGGATAGGGCATTGCCTTTGTACCAGGGAGTAATAATTGAAACAGGAGTGTACTGTATATCGTAATAGCTCATGCGTCCTAGGATATGCTCTTGAGCAAGTAGACACATGGGGTTTCCCGAGTAACAATTGGTTTGGTAGCCAATGGAGAATAGTTGGTTCCCATAGGTATTTTCCAATTCGCGGATATGAATTCCGGCAGCAACACATGAAATGCAATCGGTGCTGGTAAAAGTTTCCAGCAATAGGGTTCTGTCGGCCCATTGGTTGAGTGGGGTAACCGGAATAACCAGCGTATCAATTGTGGATTGGGGTTCCCCATTCACGTTGTCGAGCCAAAGTTTAACAACAGCAGGTCCGGGTTGATCAAAAATAATAGGGTTATCCAACTTAAACAGGTATCGTACCCAGTTACCCAGATCTAAATCCGTCAGGTTTTGAACCATTGGTGATGAGTCATCTATTTGGCAATAAACATCTATCTCGTTCAATACATTGCTGGAGAAGTTTTCAATATCCAACCATACGGTTTGAGGACTATTCACTTTAACGTAGGGTCCCACATTATGGTGTATGATGCTAATCCCATCGCCGGTTTGCCCAAGCAAACCCAGCCAGCTTATGAGTATGGTTTGTGTGAATATAAATCTTAAAAAAATCCTGAGCATTGTAAAGGTGTTTTAGTTATTAAACCTTGTTATGAGTGTGGTAACCTCAATTAGGTTTAACACTTTAGTAGTAGTTAAGGTTCAAAAACTTGTCTGTATTAACATACCAGAAACCCTAATGGTGCAGGAGCTAATTGAAAAACAATCGCCGACTTGCCAAAGTTAGGCAAATCGGCGAAATGTTATGTGCTATCGGATTAGTAATCCTTAGTAAATAAGCTTACTGAATGATTAGCTTACTAACCGAATGTTTTCCATCTTGGGTTGTAACCTTAATCATATACATACCTTTTGGCTGATCAAGGTTCAAAGTAACTTGCTGTTGAGCATCACTGTATTGCTTGCTGAATGCAAGGCTACCGGTTATGCTGTAAATCTCAATTGATACAATGGATTCGTTGCTCATAGATTGAATAGTAACCTCATTCTGAGCAGGATTGGGATAAATAGAGAGGTTAGCAATTGATGTGTTATCAATTCCGGTTCCACCGGTAGAAAGCTTCACCATATTGGATTGTAATACCACTTTTGATTCGTCATGCTGAACAAGGAAAACCACATCTAGATCGTTCACATCTTCAAGTTTTGTGTTTTTAAGGCTGGCCGATAGCTCGAATTGTTTTGTTTGTCCATCGGTAATGCTAAACTCAGTACCATTTGCATTGGGCAACATTTTAATAAGCGTGTACTTGAATGATGTTTCACCATTGTTTCCTACGTTACCTGTTGTTTCACGTTCAACAATTGCTCCGTATAGGTTTAGCTGGTCAACTGTAATGTATGAATGAACACCGACATTGGCGGTTACCTTCAAATTGCTCTTATCCACAGACGCAGTAAGGTCAATATCCATATAGGTTCCTTTAGCAGAAGAAGCGCTGAAAGCATCATTGATGCCCTCTTGTGTAGTGGGTACTGATACTCCGTCAACATACAATTTGGGAACATTGTTAACGTCATAGTAAGTACCTCTTTTACCGGATTCACCTGTGTAATATGGGTCTCCGTTTCCGGGCATTTTCAAAGGATATTTGATGATACTGATATCATCAATGTGGCTTTCAATAAAGGGATTGAAAATGGTATTAAACTCGGCACTGGGAGCAGAGGTAGAGCTGGTGAACTGCTCAAACAATGGTTTGTTTGCAACGCTTTTTGATGCAACAAATACGGTCAATGAAGCTTCATCATTATAGGGATTGCCATCTTGACCCTCTCCATTCACGTTCGAAATTTTAGCCGTTAGGTTATGCATTCCGGCAGGAGCATTCCACTTTTGGTTAAAAGTGTATTCGTATGTTTCGTTAGAGAGAAGGTTAAGGCCGGTTACGCTTTCAGTTACCGGTGTACCATTATCAGTATTATACTCAATATCAAAAGAGGTAATGGCTTCGATGCCCCTATTTCGTACGGTTGCAGTAACATCTTGTTCCCCTAAAAGAGAAAACTTATCAACATCAACGGATGTGGTCCAAAGGTCAATCCCGTCAAGCTGATAAAGAATCTCATCCATATGCGCTTGTAGCACCTCTTTGGTAGAGTGGTTTTGAATGAATACCACCAGTTGAAGGTCTTCAAAGTCTTCAATATGTGTGCTGGTTAGGTCATAAACAAATTCGAAGGTATTAGTTTCACCTTGTGTTGCAGAGAAGGTAGTTCCGTCAGCATTGGGAAGCATTTTCATCATAACATAATGAAATTCTTTTTCGCCGTTGCTCCCTACGTTTCCGGTTGTAGTATTTTCGACAACAACGGTGTGAAGTCTAATATTGCTAGCCGATACATAAGGAATTACCTCAATAGAAATTTCGGCAATATTTGAGGAATTTACGGTGGCGGTGGCATTAATTTCGAAGAAGGCTTCTTTTGCCAATGCGTTATTAAAAGCATTGGTTACAGCAGCCAAAGTTGTTGATGTAGTAGATCCTCCTGTGAAAAGAGAAGGAACACCGGAAACTCCATAGTAATTTCTACGGGTACCACCTTCTGCAGTGTAGTAGGGGTCTCCGGAACCGGGCCAGTTCATTGCATACTTAACAATTGCATATTGACCTGCATGCTGAACAAGGAAAGGGTTAAACACAAGGTTAAACGAATAACATGGAGGACAAGTTGAGGCAGTAAACTCTTCGAATAGCGGGAAATTTGCAACCGATCTGGTAGCCATATGCATGGTCTTAGCCAAAGTGGTGTTCTCTACTTGCACAGTAATAGGCTGTTGGTTTACAGCGGTAATCTCAGCAGCTACCTCATATTCACCGGGAATTGCATTCCAGGTATGGGCGAAGTGATGGGTGTACGTTTGGCCGGATTCAATAGCTATATTACTAACTTGCTCTGTAATGGGATCAACGCCATTAAGCGAATACATAATGTCGAATGATGTAATAGTGTTGGCTCCACTATTTTCGAGCGTAACCGCAATATTCTTTGCTCCATAAAGAGAATACTGAGGGTTGTCTATTGACACAATAGACATGCTGGATGAAGCAACTCCGGCTCTGTTTGTTTGTGCAGTGCTTATACCAATTACGGTTAAAAAAGTCACTGTCAGCAATGCGATTCTTTTCATAATTTGATTATTGTTTAAAATTTAGTAAATATGCTGATATCGGATTAATTTAATTTTAAGCGTTCAAAGCTATGTATTTTTATTTAATAAAGTGTAATTTTGCAGGGTCAAAAAAAAATTTAACCATGAGAACAAAAATTTTATCAATAGCCATGCTTGTTGGCCTTTTTACTATAAAAATGGCTTCAGCACAAAGCCTTACATTCTCTTACCAAGGGCAGGATGTGAGCAATAAAAAAATTAAAATTAAAACTACTAAAATCTATAATAATTTAAAAATACTATTAACCATTACTAATGTTTCGAATCAGCAGGTAATGGTTAAATTAATCAAAGATGTAGTTTTAGATATTGAAGGGACTTTTAACTCCTTTTGTTTTGGTGAGAACTGCTATCCTCCATCTACAATAGAATCGGATTCGTATGCGTTTGGACCTGGAGAATCTACAGGAGATGGTGAATTTTATGTAGAATTTGTCCCTGCTGGCCATGAAGGTAAGGCTATTATCAAGTACACTGCTTTTAATGAAAACAATCCGTCAGATAATGTAACTTTAACTATTGTTTTCTTATTCGGAGCTACCTCTGTTGATACCAATCTGTCACAAATCCAGTTCCGTGCATATCCAAACCCAGTGCAAGGCGGTAATGTGTTTATTGACTACAGCTTACCAACAAGCATTGAGAACCCAACCTTAGCCATATACAATATGCTGGGAGTTAATGTGTATAGCGCACAGCTTTCGAACGAATCCGGAAAGGTTCAGGTATCAACTAATAAGCTGCCCAAGGGTATTTACTTCTACTCTGTTGAGTCTAACAATCGTAAGTTGGTTACAAAGAAATTGATTATTAGATAGGTTTTGTTTAATCAATCCCTGTTAAAGAGGGTGTCTCAAAAGTCTGGGACACCCTCTTTTTTTTGTACTACTACCTGAGAGGTTTTTCAAATATTCAATGCTTAGAGGCTTAACTTTTTTTGTGAAACCCACTCTTTCTTCTTTTTATCTGATCCGCTATATCCACCACTGATGCCTGCTA
The DNA here is from genome assembly GCA_964554585.1 of uncultured Rikenellaceae bacterium. Taxonomy (GTDB): domain Bacteria; phylum Bacteroidota; class Bacteroidia; order Bacteroidales; family Tenuifilaceae; genus Perlabentimonas. The sequence continues at coordinate 1,072 of CAZKPD010000016.1, read as the reverse complement.
ATGTGTTAGCGCTATAGAAAAATTATATCGTTTAATCTGTTCCTAGGGGGAGGTGAATAGTTCAAAGGTACATCATCATCTAAGCGTATTCGATCTTTGTGCAATGCTTGGATGTTTGTCATGGGATTGGTGCTATGGAAGTCAGTTCATTTCCCGGATAATTGCAACATATGAACCAAAAAGAACGAGGGTGTCCCCATAGGAACACCCTCGTTTGCATTAATCGCCAGTATCAGTGGCGATTAATGCAAACGAATTACTTAACAATCACTCTTCCGATAGAAGCTGTACCATCGGTATGGGTTACCTTAATCAGGTAAATTCCCTGCGATTGATTCAAACTCAGGTTAACTTGATGCTCATTGGAACCATACTGTTTTTTGAAAACTAGGCTTCCAATGGTATTATACACCTCAACGGTTACAATCCCTTTATTCTCGGCATTGATGGTTATATCGCCTTGAGAAGGATTGGGGTATATCATTAGGCCATTGGTGATGGTTGTTTCAACACCCGTTTGGTTATCAATTTTTGCCATGGCTGATTGGAGCACCTCACCGGTCTCATCATACTGTACAAAAACAACTATGTCAAGATCATTCATGTCTTCAACCTTGGTATTCTTAAGGCTGGTAGTAAGCTCTAGCTGTTTTGTTTGGCCATCGGTAATGCCCAATGCTGTACCGGCAGCATTGGGAGCCATTTTAATCATGGTGTATTTAAATGAGGTTTCACCATTGGTTCCTGTATTGCCGGTAGTTTCACGTTCTACAATCACACCATAAAGGGTAAGGTTTTCTGCAGTGATATAAGGCGCAATATCAACGTTGGCAGTAACTTTTTTGTTAGCGTCTGCAGTAGCTGTAACGTTGATTCCCATAAATGCACCTTTAGCAGTTGCAGCACTGAATGCGCCATTTACGCCTTCTGAAGTGGTGGGAATTTGAATGCCGTCAACATAAAGTTCCGGAACATCTGCCACCTCGTAGTATTCTTTTCTCTTACCAGCTTCTCCTGTGTAGTATGGGTCACCAGTACCGGGTTGCTTTAAGGGGTATTTAATAATGCTGAT
>CAZKPD010000015.1:22399-30853 GCA_964554585.1 uncultured Rikenellaceae bacterium | reverse complement strand
ATGGCCTTTGGGTTAGAGTTTTGGGGAAAGTTTGGTAAGCTGTTCTTAAGCCTATTTAGAATTGTTGCGGTGGGGTTTATTGGCTACTACATCCATTTGCTCATCAAGCGCAAAGCTACAACAGGACTTGTAATAGGCATATCGTTGATACTGGCCGGGGCACTTGGCAATATTATTGACAGCACGTTTTACGGGCTTATCTTTAGCGAATCCTATGCTCAACCCGCAATCCTATTCCCTCCGGGTGGGGGCTATGGCACTTTTCTGCATGGCCGCGTGGTGGATATGTTTTACTTTCCCATTATAAATACCGTTTGGCCCAGCTGGGTGCCCTGGGTGGGTGGGAGTGAGTTCGTGTTTTTCCGACCCGTATTCAATATTGCCGATTCGTCAATTACCGTAGGCGTATTCTATCTTTTACTATTTCATCGTAAGGAACTCTTCCAAAAATAACCACATATTGCAACCAAACTATGCCATAATCGTTGCAGGGGGATCGGGTACCCGCATGAATTCAGAGCTGCCCAAGCAGTTTTTGGAGCTCAAGGGCGAACCTATCCTTATGCATACGCTTAAAGCGTTTTGGCGCTCGGCTTTGTTTAGCGAAATTATTCTGGTTTTGCCCCATGCCTACCACGACTACTGGAACCGACTTTGCCGCCAAAAGCAATTTGATGTTGGGCACTCCCTTGTAGTGGGAGGTGAAACCCGATACCATTCCGTAAAAAATGGGTTAGATGCTTTAGAAGGAAAGCAGGGGTTGGTGGCCGTCCACGATGGAGTTAGGCCTTTGGTATCTACAAATCTTTTGGAGAGGTGCATTGCAACAGCGCAGCTGCATGGCAACGCCGTTCCGGCGGTTAGTGTTCACGAATCGGTTAGGCAGGGAACCCTAGAGCAGAGCCATTCTGTCCCCCGCGAAAACCTTTGGCTGGTACAAACTCCTCAGGTATTTAGGTTGGAGAACCTAAGCGAATACTACCAGCAGCCTTGGGATAAGGGCTTTACCGATGATGCATCGGTTGCCGAACGGAATGGCCAACAGATTTATATGGTGCAGGGTGAGCGTGAGAATATAAAAATTACTACCCCTGTTGATCTTGCAATGGCTCAGCTGCTTTTGTTTGATGGTGAATAGAGTGGTAAAAGTTATGAAAATAAAGAAAAGCATTATTCTACTTCTTTTGTCCTATGCGACCTTATCCCTTAACGCACAGAATCATTTTCTGGGCATTAAGGAGGGCGTAAGCTGGTCGGATGTAACAACGAGAAACTTTTTTGATAATTCCAACCATAGGATGGGGCTTGTTGCCGGGCTTTCCTATGATTATCTTTTTGAGCAATCCTTTACGCTTGGGGCAGATGTTTTATATAGTCCACGGGGGTTCTCAGACATAATAATCCTCGCGAATAGTCATGGTAATATTCTTGGTTATAACTCTAAAATACTCTTTTATTACGACTATTTAGAAGTACCCTTAAGGGTTGGTTTTCATTACGGGAAAGCTCTTTATTGTTTTGCGAATATTGGCCTCACCCCGGCAATACTTCTCAATGCCCAAATTACCGTTCCTGATATAGTTGTGGAGGGAGAGATCGTTCTCCCAAAGGAAAAGCATAATGTTACGAAGAATGTAAATAGGCTTGATATTGGAGGCATTGTTGAAGTGGGTGGCGGTCATAAATTAACTGAGGGCTTGTGGATCTATTCATCCTTTTCATACCAGCATAGCTTAACATCCATTACCAATCGCAACCACTTTTATGGCTCAAATATTTGGCACAACGCGATGACTGTTAGCATAGGCCTAAAATATGCGTTGACCCAAAAATAGCAGCTGGAAACAAGCAGTTGATTTCTGCAAAGATTTTTGGATTATTCGATGTTTATGTATCTTTATTGTGGTTTTTATGGGCGGTTTTTATTGCCCTAAAGCCAAGACCCTACTGCCGAAACCTTGTTTTTTATTAAACCTTTTCCCCCTATATGGGTTAAACAACGTGTTTACACTAAAATGTTTCGGCCATGCAATACACTCTCATCGAAGTGAACAGCAAAAGAACAAGGCGTGAATTTTTGCATTTGCCCTTTACTCTTTATCGGAATAATCCTTACTGGATTAGACCATTGGATAACGATATAGAGAACGTTTTTGATCCTGAGAAAAACAAAAAGTTCAGGAATGGCGATGCCATTCGGTGGATTCTTAAGGATGATGAAGGGATTTGTGTGGGGCGTGTTGCCGCTTTTGTTGATCGTAAGGTGGCCAAAACCAATGAGCAGCCCACCGGGGGGATGGGCTTTTTTGAGTGTATAAACGATTCGGCAGCGGCTAATATACTGTTCGATGCCTGCAAGCAGTGGCTAATCCGGCAGGGCATGGAGGCCATGGATGGGCCCATCAATTTTGGTGAGCGCGACCGTTGGTGGGGCTTGCTGGTGGATGGTGAGCATGAACCGAACTATTGCATGGATTACCACCATTCATATTATAAAGCGCTTTTTGAGGGGTATGGGTTTAAAACCTACTTCCGACAGTTTACCTACCATATCCCTGTAAGTACCGAGCAGATTGACCCTGTGATGTGGGAAAAAGCGCAGCGCATTAATGCCAACCCAGAGTATTCCATTAGAAGTATCTCCAAAAAGAACCTACCCAAATTTGCCGACGATTTTGTAGAGATTTATAATAAGGGATGGGGCCGATTTACTGGAGTTGGGAAAATGAGCAGAGCTCAGGCTATGAATATGCTAAAAGAGATTGGTCCAATACTGGATGAGAGGTTGATGCAATTTGCTTATCACAACGATGACCCCATTGGTTTTTTGATAATGGTTCCAGAGCTGAACCAAGCGGTTAAACACCTGAAGGGTAATTTTAACCTTTTTGGAAAGCTTAAGCTGATGTATCTGGTTAAAATAAAAAAGGTGTGTACTAAAGCCTTAGGGATGGTTTTTGGAATTATACCCCAGTATCAGGGTAAAGGGGTTGAGGGTGCTTTGGTGCAGGGTTTTGCCCATTGGGCTCTTATGGATAACTACCCGTACACCGATATTGAGATGAACTGGATTGGCGATTTTAATCCCACCATGATTAAGCTGGTTAGCCAAATTGGAGGCAAGGTTCGAAAAACACATATCACCTATAGGTATATGTTCGATCCCACCAAGGAGGTAACCCCGCCCCGTAGGGTTAGCTAATACGATATTGATTATGAAAACCATTTTTTATATCACCGGAACCAGTCGGGGCATTGGCCTTCGGTTGGCAGAACTTGCCCTCCAAGAGGAGCATAGCTTTGTGTATGGCATTGCCCGAAGGCAAGTCATAACCCATGCACAATATCAGCATGTTGCAATGGATTTAAGCGATTTGGATGCGCTAAGCTCTCTGAACTTGCCCGTTGCTAAGGATGCAGAAAGGGTTGTGCTGGTCAACAATGCGGGTATGCTTGGAGCTGTGGCTCCCATGGGTCAGCTTGATAATGCGAGCATTATTTCAACTCATACCCTTAATGCCATTGCACCCACCATCCTATCCAATTGGATAATTCACAACTACTCCTCTAGGGTTCAGCAAATCGTAATCCTTAATGTGAGTTCGGGGGTGGCAAACTATCCCCTGTTTGGATGGGGCAGCTACTGTGCCTCTAAGGCATCTCTCAATATGCTTACCAGGGTTATAGCCTTGGAAAATGGACAGGATAATGTAAAGGTCTTTGCCGTTGCTCCAGGTATTGTGGATACCGATATGCAGCAGGAGATAAGGGAATCGAACCCTGTAGCCTTCCCTAATCTACCCCAATTCATTAAGTATAAAGAAGAGGGACTACTATCAAACCCCACGGCTGTTGCCAAGGGGTTAATGCAAATCATCAACTCCCCCGAAAATTATGGGGAAGAACTGTTGGACCTAAGAAAGTTGTAAGATTGGACCTTAAGTTATGCTCTTTCCTCTATAAATCGAATAAGCGATTCGAGAATTAGGCGGCCGTCGGTATTGCCCACCTCATGGTCGGCCGCCCTTTCGGGGTGAGGCATCATCCCAAACACGTTAAAGGTTTTATTGCAAATCCCGGCAATATTATCCATAGTCCCATTGGGATTTACCGATTCCGAAACCACACCGTTCTCATCGCTGTAGCGGAACAGGATTTGACCATTAACTCTCATCTCGGTAAGAATCTCTTGGCTTACATGGTATCTGCCTTCGGCATGGGCAATGGGTACTTTTAATGCTTCCCCTTTGGGTAGGTAGGCAGTTAGAGCCGTTGAGCGGCTATCGGGAATAATGTACACATTCTTACATTCGAACTTATGGGTGTGGTTGAGCAAAAGTGCACCGGGGAGTAGCTTAGCTTCGCAAAGAATTTGGAACCCATTGCAAATCCCTAGAACATATCCACCCGCCTGTGCAAACTCGGTAACCTTTTCCATAATGGGCGAGAAGGTGGCTAAGGCTCCGGATCGCAGGTAATCGCCATAGGAAAATCCGCCGGGGAGAACGACCACGTCAACACCCTTCAGGTCATTATCCTTATGCCATAGTTCTACAACCTCTTGCTTAAGAATGTTCTTAAGTACATAGAACATATCGTAATCACAATTTGAGCCGGGAAAAACTACTACTCCAAATTTCATGGGTTCAATTTTGATGGTTGCCCCAAAGATATAGATTAAAAAAATCACACAAAAACTATATTCCGCTTTGGGTAAAAAAAAGGGTAAAGGGCGATGAAAATCTGATGGATAAAAAAACTTAGCCCTTTCTCCAAATACAGCTGTAACCCTATGGACCTATTTTCCGTTCTATGCTTTAGCTAAGAGGTATTTCCGCTTTGCCGTTTAGCAAAGAATGTATATTTTTAGCGGGTTGAAAAGGTTTTACATGGTTGTATCTGATCAGGAATTACAAGTTTTTGTCAACACCTTAAAACGCTCCTCAAATTACGACTTTAGTGAATACTCCGATAAGTCGTTAAAGCGAAGGGTGCTTAAGGTTATGTCTGATTTCAACCTGGATTTCGCCGGATTTATTCAGTCCATTAAGACCAACACCGATTTTGCCGAACGGGTTGTAAAGGAGATAACCGTAAATACTACGGAGCTATTTCGCGATCCTCCGGTGTGGCACCTGTTGCGCTCACGCATTTTGCCGCGTTTCAAAAACAATAGAACCATAAATATATGGCACGCCGGATGTTCTACCGGGCAAGAGGTGTACTCCATGATGATTTTGCTTAGCGAGATGGGAATGCTGGAGAAAACCAAGATTTTTGCCACCGATTTGAACACCGATGTGCTGGAAGATGCTAAAAAGGGGGAGTATCGTTTCCGGTTCAATATAGGTTATCTCGATAATTTCGATAAGGTGATTAAGCAAAACCCGCTTAACTATGAGGAGTTTAAGGATGTGCCCTATGAAAACTATTTTACGATTGACAGGGTGCGCGATACCATTACCATGAAAAAGGAACTGACCGAGAAACCCATCTTTCGAAAGCATGATCTGGTAAAATGGGATAACCAGTTTTACAGCAAGTTTGATCTTATACTGTGCAGAAACGTGATTATCTACTTTAACTATTCTTTGCAGAATAAGGTTTTTAATCAGTTTCACGATAACCTCTATACCAACGGGGTGCTGTTACTGGGATTGCACGAAACCATCCTTGGCCCTTGGGCCAATCGATTTGAGCGGATGGGACAAGTATACATCAAAAAATAAGAAATATCGCTATTGCGAATAAACAGGAAATGGGATTGGCATGAATTTTTTTCGGATTAGGTCGGTTAAGCAACGTGTCGGACTGGTAGTCGTACTGGTGCTCTTACCCGTTTTTGCAATTTTATTAGGCGTTTTATTGCACAGCTCTAAAGAGCAGGCTAATCAGAGCCTTAAGAGCAATGCCCAAATATACCTAAATCAGCTGGAGGTGATTATTGGCGAAGCCGAAAGGGCAGAATCTCACTTGTCAGGCCATACCGCCTACCAATCGTTGAAACCCTATTTTAACCATGCGGCCTTTTTTGATACCGATTACCCTTTTCTGATAGGCGATGATGGCAGCTATGCCATCCACTTTTTTAAGCAGGGGCAGCAGTTCCCTATGGATAGGCTCACCCAGATGTTTGCCCAGCGCGAAGGAAGTTTGGAGTACGCCCAAAAGGATAGGGGAAAGGAGCAGCATATCCGTTTGTTCTTTAAGAGGTTGGACAATGGAAATCGTTTTGTTGCTTTACCCGTTAACCTAGGTGAGGCCAACCGCAGCTTACAAAAAGAGACAGTCATTTTGATAACCCTATTTGTTGGCCTTGGCCTACTGTTTCTGCTTCTGATTCAGCTGTTGCTAAAACCAATTTCCACAGGCATATCCAAGGCGAATCGAAACATTCTAAACCTATCTCACGGCGAACCTCTGTTAGAGACGGGCTATGGGTATGATGATGAGTTGAGAACACTTAACCTTTCGATTACCCGTTTAGAGGATACCCAAAAGGGGTGGTCGGCTTTTGCTAAAAAGATTAGCCAAAATAGCTTTCATGAGCAGTTTAGGCTCCATGGGCCTAATGATGAGCTGGGTAAATCGCTCCTTAAGATTCAGCACAATCTAAAAGAGAGTATGGTCCAAGAGCAGAACCGGAGGGAAGAGGATGAGAAACGGAGTTGGGTTACCCTGGGTATGGTAAGATTTTCCGATATCCTTAGGAAGGATAATCATGATTTGCATAAACTTGCTAGCAACGTTCTGGGTGATTTGCTGAACTATATGGGTGCAGCTCAGGGAGCCCTATTCTTGTCACAGCAGGAGGGGGATAAGGTTATGCTTCGGCTGTTAAGTGCTTACGCACAAAGCAAAAAGAAGGTGAGACATATGAGTATCCCATTGGGTGAGGGGCTTGTGGGTGGATGTGCGCTGGAAAAGGAGACGCTTTACATCAGAGAGATACCGGAAAAATATTTCGATATCACCTCCGGGCTTGGCGAGGCACGGCCAACCGCCTTGCTGCTTGTTCCTCTTAAAATAGAGGGAGCAGTGCTTGGAGTCCTTGAGATTGCTACCTTTAAAGAGTTTCAGGAGCATGAGATCGAATTTGTCGAAAAGGTTGGTGAGAGCATTGCCTCTGCTCTATTTTCGGTGAAGAGTAGCATTCGTACCGCAGAGCTGTTGGAGCAAGCGCAGCAGCAAAGCGAAGAGTTATTGGCGCAAGACGAGGAGATGCGCCAGAACATGGAGGAAATGCAAGCTACCCAAGAGGAGATGGAGAGGAAAACCATAGAGTTGGAACAGCTAAAAACAGTTATTGATGTGGGAATGCTATATATGGAACTCAGCCCCGGGGGAGATATCCTCACAGCCAATAAGAATATGCTTAACCTGTTGGCTCTACCCATAGGAGAAGTGGAAGGTCGTACCTTTTCCGATTTTGTGCTAACCCAATCTCCTGCACAGTATAATAGCCTTTGGGAAAAGTTGCAAAATGGAGAATCTTACAGTGGAAGTCTAGCGTGGAATACGGGAGAGGGGAGTGAGCATATTTTACGGGGCATTATTACACCGCTGTTTGGGTCTGCCTACGATATGCAAAAACTGATTTTTTTGGGTCAGGACATTACAGTTGTTACGAAAAATTTTAATAACGCTTAAGCTAAGCCATAACCCCATGTAAGACATGGTAAACAGATATGAAATAGGGATAGTTGAAACGCGCAATGTGGTTAAAGCATTGCTTGATGGTTATGGTTACGACTTTAGGGACTACGCCCTTACCTCATTTAAGCGCAGGCTCGAGGATATCATTATGGATAGAGGGTTAAGAAATGCAGAGGGACTTACTTCGAAGCTCTTGGGAAATAAATCCTTTTTTCAAGAATTTTTAAAGGAGATAATCCCCGATACCACTGAGATGTTTCGCGATCCGTCCCTATGGCGAATGCTTAGAGACACAATCCTAAAGGATGTTTCCAGTAGTTTGACATCAAAAATATGGGTTGCAGGTTTCGATTCGGGTGAGGAACTATATTCCCTCTGTATTCTGCTCAAAGAGATGGATTTGTTGGACAAAGTTCAGGTTATTGCATCGGTGCTTAGCAACAAAACTCTTGAGAAGATCCACAAAGGGGAGGTTGATATTAAGCAGCTGGAGCTCAATGTTGCTAACTACGAGCGATCGAGTGGTATTGCCAATTACAGTGATTATTATCATCTAAATCAGGAAAACGGAGTTTTGACGATGGATGTTCAACTGATTCAGGGAGTTACCTTTTTAATGCAGGACACTCTGCTCAATAATGCTCCGGGAGGAATTAGGCTTGCGCTTTTTAGGAATCAACTCATCTATTACAACCAAGTTCTTCAGGACAAGGCTATTAGCGTTGTGGGTAACAGCTTGGTTCCGGGCGGATATCTCATTTTAGGCTCCAAAGAATCTTTGGAAAATACGAACACAAA
>CAZKPD010000015.1:0-22389 GCA_964554585.1 uncultured Rikenellaceae bacterium | reverse complement strand
TTGAAAAGGTTTACAAAAAGAAAAACGGATAGGCCACATGTATAGAGCTTTGATCATAGGAGGTTCTGCGGGCAGCTTTCAGGTAATTACCAAAATCCTAAGCGCATTACCTGCAAATTTTCCTCTGCCTGTGCTTCTATGTTTGCACAGGCTCAAGCACGTACGTAGCGGTTTTGTGGAAGCCCTTTCCATTAAATCGGCATTACCGGTTGTGGAGCCGGACGATAAGGATCCAATTCGGGCAGGGAAAGCCTACTTGGCCCCGGCCAATTACCATATGTTTATCGAATTGGGCAATCGAATAGCACTCTCTACCGAACCCCCGGTGAACCATTCCAGACCCTCCATCGACCTCTCTTTTGTGACGGCAGGGCAGGTGTACCGTGAAAAAATAATTGGCATTATCCTATCCGGGGCCAATAAGGATGGAGCCTTTGGCATGAAGAAGATAAAAGACTACGGTGGGTTGACCATTGTTCAGGATCCGGAAGAATGCCAGGTTAAAACCATGACCGAAGCGGCTTTGCGGCTTACCTCTGTGGATCATGTGATGAAAACGGATGAAATTATTAAATTCTTGCAGAATCTGAATAAGCAATAGGATGTCAAATAGAAAACCCTCAATAGGTTCTAAGGTTATGCAACGTCTTTTGTTGCTGGTTATCGTACTCTCCATTGTAGGCAGCTTTTTTGCGCTCTACAATCAGTGTTTAGCGGGCAACACCACGGGCGTTTCTTACCTTTCAATCAGTCTATCCATAATAGCCATAGCGGCAGCTATAGCGCTTTTTCAAAGCGCTTCGGAAAACCTAGACAGATTAACCGGGTGTACCACTCAGCTTATGGAATGTGAAAACAATTTGATGGAGATGAAGCGCAAAGAGAGGTTGCAGGAGGAAAAAGCCCAAAGGAAAGGAGATGACGACCCGAAGCAGGATGTGGAGCAGCTAGCCCAAAATCTGATACCGACGCAGAGTGTGGAGAGAGTGGAGCAGTTTTTTGATAAGTTGCTTATTAATGTGGGCAAAGAGTTTGGAATAGTGCAGGGCGTAGCCCATACCAAACAGGAGGATAATCGGTTTGTGCTCACATCTACCTACGCATTCTTTTCCGAAGCAGAGATTCCGCCTTTTTCTGAGGATGAAACCCTTCCTGGGCAAGCCGCAAAAAGTAAAAAAATACTGAATATCAGCCCTATTCCGGCCGATTATCTTACGGTGGTATCTGGGTTGGGTAAGGGTGAAGCCGGGTGCTTGCTGATCATCCCAATCCTCAACCTATCGGGGGATGAATGTGTGGCTGTAATAGAGCTGGCCTCCTTCTCGGAGTTTTCACCAAGCACGGTGGAGGTATTTGAGGCACTTCGGCCTCGAATTGCAGAGCAAATTGAAAATATTGGTACTAGTACGCATAAGTAAAGCATGACGACCCCTACTAAAACATCGGCAGAGATTATTGAGAAAAATCAGGTAAGAAAAAGCACAATTATAGGTGCTGTGGGGTTTCTCATTGTCTTCTTTTCATGGGCTATGGCTTTTATGGCCGAGGGTATCCCCTTTACCCTTTCGGGTATTGTGCAGATCCACCAGGTTATGCCAACCCTTTGGATTATAAACCTATTGCCCTTTTTTCTAGGATTCTTCAGCTACTCCGTCTTTAAAAAGCATCAGCAAAAGGTTGATTTTCTAGAGGGTGAGATCCGGCAGCGCAATGAGGATATCAGCAAGAATGCCCATTTTGCTAAAACCATAGGTGAAGGGGATTATAATGCTCCATTTACCATTGGCGATGAGGATGATGAGCTGGGTAAATCGTTGTTACTCATGCGCCAAAACTTGTTGGAGAATAACACGAAGGAGGCAGAGCAGTCGTGGATTTCCAAAGGGAAAGAGGAGGTGTCGTTTATTCTCAGGCTACACAACAATTTGGATGAGCTAACCTATGAAGTGCTGGTTAAGCTTATTGGCTACATTAAAATTATTCAGGGTGCACTTTACCTCTACGATGAGGAACGCCAAACGCTCAACAATTTGGCCACCTATGCCTATAGTCGTAAAAAGTATATTAAGCAAGAGTTCCATATTGGAGAGGGGCTCATTGGGCAGTGCGCTTACGAGAAGGATATTATCTACAGAACAGAGATTCCTGAGAGCTATATAACCATTTCGTCGGGAATACTGGGTGACCAAAAGCCCCGAAGTTTGATTATTGTCCCCCTAATCACCGACGAGAAGTTGCAGGGCGTGCTGGAGTTCGCATCGGTTGAGGATCATATTCCGGAGCTAACCATTCGCTTTTTGCAGGAGGTGGGCGAAATTATAGCCCGAACCATTTTTAACCTTCGCATCAATCAGCAAACCTCACAGCTGTTGATGGAAGCTCAGCAGATGACAGAGGAACTTCAGGAAAACGAAGAGGAGTTACGGCAGAATGCCGAGGAGATGAGGGCTACACACGAAGAGTTGGAGAAATCGAACTTTCAGCTGGAGAGCAAGGTGCAAGAGGTGGAAGATGCGCAGAAACGACTTCACTCCCTCCTCGAAAATGCCTCAGAGATTATCTCAATCTATAGCAGCAGCCAAAAGTTGGTCTATATCAGCCCCTCGGTAACAAAGATTTTGGGTTATACTCCCCACGAGATGATGAGCGGCAAGGATATCGACAGGCTTACCCGAAAAGGAGAGATTGATATTAATGACATGTTCCAAAAGCTATTGGATAACCCAATGGTTCCAATTACCATTCAGTACGCTTTTATGAAGAAGGATGGGTCGAAAACTTTTCTTGAGGTAACCGGAAGAAACCTGTTGGAAGATTCGGCAATAAATGGAATTGTTCTTAATTCACAAGACATTACAGAGCGAAAGAGAGCCGAAAAAGAGGAGCGGATGCGCAGCAAGATGCAGGCTCTGTCGGAGAATTCGCCCGATATGATTATGCGGCTGAACACCTCGGGACAGTTCTTTTATGCCAATCCCATGGTTGAAGAGTATTTGGGTATTCCCGGAAAAAGTTTAATTAACCAATCGTTAAATGCCGTTGGAATAGTTCCCGAATTGGCCGCTTTCCTTAAAGATACCATCAAAACCATTCGTGCCGAAAAGTGTAAGGTTGAGCATGACCTCAGCTTTAATTCCGAAAGGGGGGAGGTGATTATGCATATTTCGGCCATTCCCGAATTTAATGAGAACGAACTGGAAACGGTTCTATTCATTAGTCACGATATTACAGAGGCAAAACAGATTGAGCTGGAGATTCAGGACAAAAACCGGAAGATTACCGAGAGTATTAACTATGCCCAGCGCATTCAAACCTCAATTTTGCCCAACAACCGAACCATCCGTCAGTATCTACCCAAATCGTTTATTTATTATAAGCCCCGCGATGTGGTGAGCGGAGACTTTCCTTGGTTCTTTGTTAAGGATGATTATGTTTACATTGCAGCGGTGGACTGTACAGGACATGGAGTCCCAGGGGCACTGCTCTCGTTTATTGGCTACTTTTTGCTAAACAATGTGGTTGACCACGATGTATCCTATACGGCCGGAACAATTTTAGATTTGCTCCACTATGGGGTGAGAAAAACCCTTAAGCAGGACAGACCCGATGCCGAAGCTCGTGACGGGATGGATATGGCCCTCTGTAAAATTAATGTAAAGAAAAAAGAGCTGCATTTTTCGGGAGCCCATCGTCCGCTCTATCTTGTGCGAGGTGGGGAGCTTATAGAGTACAAAGGCGACAGAAAGGCTATTGGGGGCATACCCCACCCCCGAATTGAGGAGAAAGATTTTACGAATCACCACATAGAGTTGCAACACGGCGATAAAATCTTTTTCTTTTCCGATGGATTGCCCGATCAGACCGGTGGAGAGAGTGATAAAAAATTTGGCCCTGCAAAGATTAGGGAGTTAATTATGGGTAACCAAGAGCTTACAATGCCCCAATATAATAATCTGTTCTCTTCAGAGTTTGATGCATATATGGGGCAGCATAAACAGGTTGATGATGTGCTTCTTATAGGAATTGAATTCTAAATTGTATTATATCGGTAAATTTTTTAATTTTACGGGCTATGGATAAAAAGAATGTGAAAGGGTTTCTTGAGTTCGTGTACGACTTCTACAAGTCGATGAAAGCTCATGAAATCACCCTAGTCTATGAGGGTGAAATTACCCATCAGATAACTAAAGCCTTTACCTCCCTTACCGAGTCGAATATGGCCAAGGAGGACGAATCGAATACGGTGCAAAAAAAGGTGTTCCATGTGATGGTGGAATGTTTGCAAAACATCAGTAAGCATGCGGATAGCTTTGGCTCCGATGATTTTCTTTTTGCCGGAAGAGGCATCTTTATGGTGAGTAAGGGAGAGGTGGAGTATAATGTGACCACAGGCAATGTGATTGAAAACTCCAAAATTCCCGAATTGACAAAAATGTTGGAGCATATCAATTCGCTGGATAAGGAGGGCTTAAAGGAGTTATATAAAACCCAAATGCGAGAGGGCAGGCTGTCTGAGAAGGGAGGAGCTGGGCTTGGATTCATTGATATTGCCCGTAAAACAGGCCGAAAGCTTGACTTTCACTTCTTACCCATTGATGAGGAGAGCCACTTTTTTGTGTTAACCTCAACTATTGCAAGAATAGAGTAAACAGTTTTAGCTATGGAGACCATGAAAATTCTGGGTACTGATGATACCCCAACCGTTATACTTGACGCCGAAAATGAAATCTTTGACATTTCCGGACGTTCCTTGCCCGAAGATGTTACTGCATTTTATGACCCCATTCTTAACTGGTTGGATGAGTATGCTACCAGTCCCAACGAGAAAACCGTATTTTCTTTTAAGTTAGTATATTTTAATACCGCCAGTTCTAAGCTGTTGCTCGATATTCTGATGAAATTAGAGGAAATGTGCGAGGACAATAGGAACGTGCTGGTAAAGTGGTTCTATCCGGAAGATGATGAGGATATGCAAGAGGCAGGAGAAGAGTATGCAGATATTGTAAACGTTCCATTCGAACAGTTACCCTATACACTTAGCTAGAGAGCAAGCCTATAATTAACCTGCAAATAGTTAACCCATGAGTGAGGAAATTCTTAAGGCCCTAATGCAGCTGTTTGCTATTATAGCAAAACAGGATGAGGGTCTTGCCCTTAACGAACGGGATTTTGTGGTTAACTTCCTTATGCAGCAAGTTAACGATGAGACTGTTGAGGAGTATGTTAAACTTTTTGATCAACACGCTGGCATTGATGAGGATAAGGAGGAGGAAACGGACGGTGAACCCAAAAAGGTAAAGCTCACTTCAGTTCGCGACTCCGTAAAGATTCTCGGAATTTGCAAAAGGATTAATAAAACCCTTACCCAAAAACAAAAGGTTGTTGTACTGGTTCGCCTGTTTGAACTAGTAAATACCGACAGAAAATTTACCGATCAACGAATGGCTATCATCAATACTGTAGCCGACGTTTTTAAGGTTACCAAAGAGGAGTTTAGCGACATTGAGAATTTTGTTGTTAACAACGAACCCGAGGAACTTGATTTTTCCAGTATCCTAACCATTCACGACCAGGAGTTTGCCGGGGAAAATTGCAAGTATATCCATACCGAAGCTCTCCACGGGCATCTTTTTATCCTTCAGATAAAGAGTGAGGACCTTTACTTTTTACGATATACAGGGAAAGAGGAGGTTTTTCTTAATGGCCTGCCCCTAAACAACAAACGTATTTACCTTTTTGCCAGCGGCAGCTCCATCAAATTGCCCAAAGGCAAGCCCATTTACTACTCAGATGTGGTTGCCCACTATTTGGCCGATTCTACCAGCGTACGCATCTCGTACAAAGTAGATGATATTGGGTTCAAATTTAAGAGCGGCGATATTGGGTTACGGAATATATCATTCCATGAAGAGCAGGGAAAGCTGATAGGTATAATGGGTGCCAGTGGTGCCGGAAAGACCACGCTGCTTAATGTGCTCTCCGGTATTGAGCGACCCACCTCCGGTAAAGTAACGGTAAACGGGTACGATCTACACGCCCAAAGCGATATGCTTGAGGGGGTTATTGGCGTAATCCCTCAGGACGATTTACTTATTGAAGAGCTGACGGTTTTTCAAAATCTCTACTACAACGCAAAGCTTTGCTTCAAGGATAAAACCGAGCAAGAGCTTTCGGATTTGGTTGATAAAACCCTGCAAAACCTAGGGCTTTATGAGCGTAAGAACCTAAAAGTCGGCTCTCCACTTAATAAGATGATCTCCGGAGGACAACGCAAGCGGCTTAATATTGCGCTAGAGCTAATTCGTGAACCGGCCATCCTCTTTGTGGATGAACCCACATCAGGGTTATCGTCACGCGACTCGGAGAATGTAATGGACCTCCTTAGAGAGCTTACCCTTAAGGGCAAGCTCATCTTTGTGGTTATTCACCAGCCCTCGTCCGACATCTACAAGATGTTCGACAATATGGTAATTCTCGATACCGGTGGGTATATGATTTACTACGGTAACCCCGTAGAGGCTGTCATGTACTTTAAGCGTATCGACATGCAGATCAACAGCGATCAGGGAGAGTGCCCCACTTGCGGTAATGTGAACCCGGAGCTCATATTCAACATTATTGAAGCCAAGGTGGTAGATGAGTTTGGTCGCTACACGCCAATGCGTAAGGTTACGCCGCAAAAATGGGAAGAGTATTTTAATGAGAACATTAAGCTGGAACCCGTTGGCGAAGAGAACCAACCGCCACCGCAAACGCTCAGGATTCCTTCAAAGCTTAAGCAGTTCTTTATTTATACTACAAGAGATTTGCTGTCGAAAGCAAGTAATGCGCAGTATATTGCCTTAAACTTGCTCGAAACACCCATCCTAGGTTTTATTCTAGCTTTTGTTATTCGGTACATTGCCGACCCCAACTCCAATGTGTACATTTTTAGGGAGAACGAAAACCTGCCCATCTACATTTTCATGGCATTAATCGTTGCACTATTCATTGGGCTTACCGTTAGTGCCGAAGAGATTTTTAGAGACAGGAAAATATTGAAGCGAGAGAAATTCCTCAATTTGAGTAGATCGGCATACCTCTTCAGTAAAATTTTTATCCTTATCCTTCTTTCGGCCATCCAAAGCTTAACCTTTGTGCTTATTGCCAACGGTATTCTACAACTCAATGGGATGTATTTCGAGTACTGGTTGGTGCTGTTCTCCACAGCGGTTTTTGCCAATTTGCTGGGATTAAATATCTCTGCTACGTTCAATTCGGCCGTAACGATCTACATCGTTATCCCGTTGCTTATGATTCCCATGATGGTGCTTTCCGGTGCCATGTTTAGCTTTGATAAGCTAAACAGAATGGTGGGGAGCTTTAATCGGGTTCCACTTATTGCTGAGTTTATGGTAACCAAGTGGGGCTATGAGGGGCTGGTGGTAAGACAGTTTAAGGATAATGAGTTTCATAAGCATTTTTATGATATTGAGAAGGTGGAACGCAATGCCGACTATAAGCTGGTTTACTATATTCCTGAGTTAGAAAAGATAGCCAATGAGAGTATTGAGTTTTTGGCCCATAAGAAGGATCATGAGTCCCAGCTAACCGACAATATTGCAGTGCTCTATAACTCCATTTTTAATGAGCTTAATTATCTGGCGCCGGCCATTCCTTACCGATACTTAGATTCTCTCAAGTTTCAAACCTTTAACCTTGAGGTAGCCTATGCTACCATAGACTATCTTGACGAGCTAAAGGGACACTATCAGCAGATATTCCAAACGGCCAACCAAAAGAGGGATCGGATTATTTCGCATCTGGTTACCACCAATGCAAAGCTATATGAGGCAAAGCGAAATGCTTACCATAATGAGAGTATCTCCGATTTAGTTACCAAAAAATTTGAGAAGAATAATATCCTAAGATACAAAGGTGAGTTGGTTCAGCAGAATGATCCAATCTATCGCGATCCTATACCAAATCACCGTTTCGACTTCAGATCACACTTCCTTGCTCCACGAAAACATTTTTTAGGGGGCTTCTACGACACTTTTTGGTTCAATATTTGCTTCATCTGGTTTATGTCGTTAGTTTTATATGTGACATTGTATTTTGAACTACTTAAACGTTTCCTTGATTTTTTTGGTAAAATAAAATTACCAAAGCTGAAAAGATGAGATATTTTTATACCTTTACGTTAAAGAGTGGTTAGTTTATCAAATTTAAAGGTTCCCATGCAAAAGCTATTAATACTTAGTATAAGTATCGCCCTTCTCTTTTCATCCTGCACTTTTTGCTCCTCCGATAAAAAGTCTGGTAGAGGCGATTTTGATATCCCCGATGAGCTGCTGGACGATAAGCCATTGGAGATTGCTTCGGAAGTGATTGATGACATGATCCAAAATGTGGCATCACCGGTAGAAACAGCCGCCCTGATAAAAGGGTTGAAAATTCCCTTTAACCGCAACTATTTGGCTAACACCAAATCCGAAAGTTCCTTTAATACCAGCTTTCAGAAAGCCTTAGGGCTTGGAATTTTTGGTGCCGATTTGGGGTATATCAATATGTACGAAAGAACCTCAATGGTTATAAACTACATTACGACCATTAAGAACTTGGCCGATGGGATACAGGTAGGTCAATTTTTCGATTTTAATACCCTAAGCCGAATAGCTACCAACCGCGAGAATATTGACTCATTGGTGCTAATCTCTCAGCAAAGTTTTAACCGCATTGATAATTATCTACGCGAGACTAACCGCGCACAGCTTAGCGTGGTTATTGTTGCTGGGGTTTGGTTAGAAGGTTTGCACCTAACCACTAAGGTTGCCCAGGATACGGACAATGAGAGGATTAAAGAGACCATTGGGGAACAAAAAATTGTGATGAGTAGCTTAATGCTCCTTCTGAATAACTATAAAAAAGATCCAAATATCGCCTCGCTTATTACCGATTTTGAGGAGATCCAAGTTCTGTTTAAGGATATTCGGATTACCTATGAATACGGTGACCCAATTCCTGTAGAAAAGGATGGGGTCCTCACCTTTCAGCAAAACGACAAGCAGCATGTAGACATGTCTGAGGAAACGTTGCAAAGCATTATTAAAAAGGTGCAAGAGGTAAGAAATAGAGTGTTAATGGGATAAGAACATACTAGAATTATTTAGCCATGAAGAATAGATTTACTGTTGTTTTAATATCCTTTTTTCTACTTGGGTTTGCTGTAAATGCAAAAGCTCAATCTGAGGATGATTTGGTTGAGATATGTGCAATGATTGCAGGGGAAGCAACCCTCTTAAAGGATTTTACCATACGACTAGATGCTGGAAATCCGGCACCAACCCAACGTTTTTCTGTAATTCTTAAAAAGGGAATTAAGTATAGATTCTCTGTATGTAATTCCAATGATTTTGAGGGGAAAGTAGTGCTTCAGCTGTTGGATAATAATCGCTCACTTGCCACTACCTACATGGTTGCAACCGGTAAGGATTACCCATTTATCGATTATGTTTGTACTAAAACCGGAGCATATCACCTCTTCTACAATTTTAGGGACGGAAAACCGGGCTTGGCCATTGGGCTTCTCTCATTGGTTGATACCATGTAGCCCAAACATCATTATTTGTTAAGGGGGATGCGTAGATGCTGCATTCCCCTTTTTTGTGACAAAATTTTGTGTTTTACTTCTAACCCTTTGCATGCATGAATATCAATTGGCTATTTCTTATTATAGGCGGTATTTTTGAATCCGGATTTGCCATAAGTCTGGGTAAGGCACAAACCACGACCGGCATTTCCAAATGGCTCTGGCTGCTCTCGTTTGTTGTTAGCGTCAGTTTAAGCATGTATCTGCTTTATCTCTCCATGGGAGGAGAGAAGCCCATTCCCACTGGAACGGCATACGCCGTATGGGCAGGCATCGGTGCGGTTTTTACCGTTATTTTGGGAATTCTTATTTTTTCAGAGCCCGTTACCTTTTGGCGGATGTTCTTTTTAACCACACTCATAGTTTCCCTTGTAGGTCTTCAGGCCGTTAGCCCTGCGTAAAGAACTTTTTTCTTAGTTATGCCTTAGGAGCTTTATCTCTTCTTCTGCCAAGAATATTGCTAACTGTAACTATTTTTTGTAAATTTAACTTTCCGGAAGGAAACCGCAGTTTTTCTTCTGCTTACTATTTCATATATCCTTAAAAAATGTTCTTATGAAAAGATTTCTATTCCCAGTATTTGCATTTGTTTGCTTAATTGCTGCACCAGCTGATGCACAAGAGGCGAGCCCCCAATTGGGTGGGGCTAAGCATAACGCCCATAGCTTAAAAGTTAAGCACAGAGATGGTCAGGTATTCCAGGTAAGCACCCAAACCGTAGAAGGGATACTAAAGCACAGGGACCAAAATATTCTGTTTGAAACCGATTTTTCTGAGGGGATTGATGATTGGATTGTGTATGGAGAAGGGGAAGAGAATTGGTACACGGATAACTGGGGCTTGGCCGGAGGCGAAGGGGATGAGCTTACTTTAGACTACGATCCCGAATTTGACGGGGAGAGCTACGTGACCTCACCCATTATTAACACAACGGGCTATACGGCGCTGAACTTTGAGTACAAATTTTTTCTTTGGTACTATGATAGTGAGGTTACAATTGGTGTTTATACAACCATCGACGATGGTGCAAATTGGCTGACGGTTTGGGAGCAGGCTGTAACTGAAGATCTGGGCCCCGAACTTCAATCTTTAGTGATAGATAATGAGCATGTGGGGAATGAGAACTTTAGGTTTGCCCTTGGGTTTAGCGGAAACTGCTATAACATTATGGGATATTTTGTGGATGATGTGGTTTTGTCGGCGGCCGAAAATCATGATTTAGCCGTAATAAGCATCAACCCAATACTTTTTGAGGCAGACAAACCGACATCCCCTGTGGTTACCATTCAGAATTTGGGAGGGAATGCAGAAGATACATGGAGTGTTACCCTAACCAATGGTGCAGAGTATGTAAATACTGTAGAAAATATTTCTGCTCTTCAGGTGGGCGAGGTGATTAATGTAAGTATGGATGAGTGGACCCCAACCCAAGGAAAATATATGTTAACGGCAACGGTAAACCTAACTGGTGATGGCAACCAAACGAATAATACCTACTCCACAGAAATCATTGCTACCCAACCGATAGAGGCTTTTGTTTGGTCACTCTATGTTGAAACTCCCAGTCCGGAGGGGGTTACGGGTGAAGGACCCATTAGTCTGTTTTTGCCCGAGATTAGTATGCAGCAGATTGCAAACAATACCAATGAGGAGATTTTTGCAGCCGAATATGTAAAGGATGAGCTATATGGATTTTTAAAAGGGAGTATATTCAAGTTGGCAAAGATTAATCCTAAGACCGGCGCCGTTACAGTTATTGGTGGTGGCATTGAGGATGCTCGTGGATTGGCTTATGATATAACAACCGGAATTACCTATGCCGTTGATTTAGATGGAGTATTATATACCATTAATTTGACTGACGGACAAGCCACAGTTGTTGGAGGTGGCTATCCGGGAATGCAAAGCTTGGTTTGCGATAATGAGGGGAATCTGTATGCCATTTCATATGAAACGGATGACTTTGTATCCATTGACAAGACAACCGGTGAGGCAACACCCATTGGTTTGTTGGGGCAAAACATTGTTTACAAGCAAGAGATAGCCTATGATAGGGACAATGATGTGATGTATGGAATTTTAAGTACCGAGGTATCCGATAGGCTGTATATTCTCAATAAGAGTACCGGGCATGCAACATTAGTTCAGAGTTTAGGGGTTGAAGCGGGAGGATTTGCCATCCCTTACACGTTTAGCGGTAACGATGTTGGTGTTTTAAGTGATGTAACAGCTGTTTATGCTTATCCTAACCCCACTAGTGATGTTTTTAGCGTAGCTGTTAATGGCGAATTTGAGGTTAAGATTTTTGACATTACGGGCAGATTCCTTGCTGGGGGTAAGGTCAATTCTACGGAGAGCATTATTGATCTATCTCAATATAGTGCAGGCTTATACATTGTCAAATTAATGGGAAATACTTTTCATACCCTAACTGTGGTTAAGCAGTAAGGAGTGGATTTTAGAGGAATACGTAAGGGCGGTTTTTACCGCCCTTGTTTTTGTCTGATAATATGGGTTAATCTTTAGGGATATGCCATTAGTGGCAACCGCAGCAACCTCCACATCCCGAAGAGCTTCCGCAACCGTCGTCGCTGGCAATATCATCGCGAAGCACTAAGGGGAGCCTATCCCTAAACCACTGTACAATGCCCCCATCAAGGTTAACGCTATTGGGATATCCTTGGTAGTTTAGCAGATTTACCGCTTTGGTGCTGTTCACTCCGTCATTGCATGCAACAATTAAGGTCCTTTCTTTGGGCAGTTCTTCCAGCCTTTTCATTAGTTGTAAAAGTGGAATATGAAGCGACTCAACGGACTCGTCAAAGCGAACTACCTCCAATTCTTCATCCTCCCTTATATCTAGCAATAAGGCATTTTCGTTGGCCAGCGCATCGGCGGCAAAAATGGGTTCAATATGCTGTACCCCATTTAGGGTAAAGGTTTGCTGTTTAGGTGTTTCTGAAGTTTTCATCTTATTTGTAATATTTTTTGCAAAGATAATCCTTTTCCATTTTTTGGGGAGTAAGCCCAGCTAAAAAGTCATAATGTTACGGGGCATAGTGCCTGTTGCACCAATGGTAAGTGTTATCTTTGTAAATGCAAACTTCCAACCCAAATATTTAAACCACATGGATAAAACTCCTCTATTCGGACTTTCACTGGCCCAGCTAACCGACCTCGTTCTAGGCGAGGGCTTACCCAAGTTTACTGCCAAGCAGATAGCCCATTGGCTATATAAAAAAGATATTGGTACCATTGACGAGATGACTAACCTGTCGCTTGAGGTTCGCAAAAGGCTGAATGAGCGCTATAGGTTTGGGTTGGAGGCCCCCACCAAGGTAGCCCAGTCGGCTGATGGTACCAAAAAGTACCTTTTTGCCACCTCTGGTGGCAGGTTTATCGAAACGGCATATATCCCCGAAGGGGAAAGGGCAACCCTTTGCGTTTCGTCACAGGTAGGATGTAAAATGGGATGCCATTTTTGCATGACCGGAAAACAGGGGTTCCAAGGGAACCTTACGGCAGGCGAAATAGTGAACCAGCTACGGAGCATCCCCGAGTACCATAGGGTAACCAATATTGTGTATATGGGAATGGGTGAGCCGTTGGATAACCTAGCCCAGGTGATGGACTCCCTTGCCATTTTAACCTCCGACTGGGGTATGGCCATGAGCCCGCGACGGATCACCGTTTCGTCAATTGGGTTAATTTCTGCCATGAAAACATTTTTGGAGCAGAGCCAATGCCATTTGGCCATCAGCCTGCACAACCCTTTTAGCCAAGAGCGCCTTGCGCTAATGCCCATCGAAAAGGCTAACCCCATAGAACAGGTGGTGAACGAGATAAAGAAGTACGATTTTTCGGGACAGCGCAGGGTCTCTTTTGAGTATATCATGTTCAACGAGATAAATGATACCCCAAGGCACAGAAGTAAGCTACAGGAGTTGCTTAAAGGGCTTCACTGCAGGCTTAACCTAATCCGCTTTCATCCTATCCCCGATAGCTCCCTACAGGGAGCTTCGGATGAGAAGATCGTCCAATTTCGCGATGCGATGACCGCAGCCGGAGTTTTTACAACCATTCGTGCCTCACGGGGTATGGATATACAAGCAGCCTGTGGGATGCTTTCGACCAAAGAGCAAACATCAAAATCTTAAGTTGCTGGCATCCTATTTGCACCTTGGACATTATTTGAAAATTTGTTTTCTTTACCATTAATCCAAACTTTTATAAAAATGAAACGAATCTCTTTAGTTCTATCCACCTTTCTGATATCGCTAACGGCCGGCTCACAAACAGTAGAATATACTGTAAATGAATCTGCCGGTTTTGCCATAGAAATGTATAAGCAGCTTTTGGCTGATCATCCTGATAACCTGTTCTTTTCACCCTATAGCATCACCACCGCCATGGGTATGACCTATACGGGGGCTAATGGTGAAACTGAAAAGCAGATAGCTCAAGTTTTTGGCTTTTCGGACAACACCAAAAAGTTCCATAAATCCTTGGGTAAGCTTCAAAACGAAATCTTAAGCCGAGGCAGTAAAGGTGTTCAAATCGATATAGCCAATCGGCTGTGGGCCGATAAGGACTATAAATTTAGATGGGGCTACCTAGGTAAAGTGAAACGTGCCTATGGAGCATCCATAGAGCGTATGCCTTTTAGGGGAGATCCTGAGGGAAGTCGGGTGAAAATTAATAATTGGGTAGAACAGAAAACCAACGATCGCATAACAAACCTATTGCCCGATGGTTCTATAACCGATTTAACCTCACTGGTACTTACTAATGCCATCTATTTTAAGGGGCAGTGGAACAACAAATTTGACGAGGAGAACACTGTTAAGTCCGATTTTTATGTTACTCCCGATCATTATATGGCAGTGAATATGATGAGACAGAGGGGTGATTTTAAAGTCTATCAGGATAGGCTTGTGCAAGTATTGGAGATGCCCTATGCGGGCAATCAATACTCTATGATTATCCTCCTTCCTCAAGAGCAAGTTCAGCTTTATGAGCTAGAGAGAGAGCTAACGGCCGAACAGCTGCTGAGCTATACCCAGAAGTTGACCGAAAAGGCTGTAAATATTTCTCTTCCAAAATTCACTTTCGAGTCGGAGTATAAGTTAAAACCTACCCTGTCGGCCATGGGCATGCCCTTGGCATTTAGTAATTCGGCAGATTTTACCCGGATGAGCAAGAGGGATGAGCTTAAAATTGATGAGGTGCATCATAAGGCGTTTATTGATGTTTCGGAAGAGGGAACAGAGGCAGCTGCTGCTACAGCGGTTGTTATAGTACGCAAATCAGCCATGATGCCCATGGATTTTAATGTTAACAGACCCTTTATGTTTCTTATCCGCGATAACCAATCGGGTACTATTCTGTTTATGGGAAGGGTTGTCAAGCCCAACTAATCGTTAAAATGTTGTGAGTAAGCATATCGTTAATCTAATCAGTCAGGGCGAGCATCAGCGGCTCGATTTTAAACACTCCATTTCTGATTCGAAAAAGATTGCCCGATCCTTAGTTGCTTTTACCAACACAGAAGGCGGAACGCTGCTGATTGGGGTAAAGGATAACGGGAATATATCGGGTATTAACTCCGATGAGGAGTACTATATGCTTGAGGGCGCAGCCCAAATGTACTGCAAACCCGAGGTTAAGTTTAATGTGACCAAATGGGAGATTAACGGGAAAACCATTTTAGAGGTCTATGTTCATCCCGATCCAAAACGGCTCTACAAGGCTCCCGATAAGAACGGGGAGTATAAGGTGTTCTTTAGGGTTGCCGATGAGAACATGTTGGCTACTCCTTTGCAGATAAAGGTGTGGAATGCAATCCGAAGCAAGAAGCCTGTAACCATTGAGTTTAGCGAGAAGGAGCAACTGCTGACAGATTATTTGACCGAGCACCGTGAGGTAACCATTGATCAGTTTAGCCGATTGGCTTTTCTTTCGCAAAGGGATGCGCAGGAGATTCTGATCAAATTTGCAGCCCTAGATATTGTTAGGCTGGTGGTGAGAGGTGAGCAGGAGTATTTTGTTTACAATCGATAACATCCTTAGATATACATAGCAAAAGGGCAGCCATGGAGCTGCCCTTTTTGTTGCGCATAGCATTTTGGTTAAGGTTAGCCTAGGATTACTCCCACAAACGTAGCAGAAATTAGCGAAGCAATGGTTCCGCCCAGTAGTGCCCTAAGCCCGTATTTCGATAGGAGTACTCGTTTACCCGGTGCCAATGAGCCAATGCCTCCAATTTGAATGCCGATGGAGGCAAAGTTGGCAAAACCGCAAAGCATATAGGTGGCCATGATAATTGACTTCTCGGATGCAAATGCTCCGGCTGCTTTGAGCTCAGCTAAGCTCACATATCCAATAAACTCGGTCATAATAAGCTTTTCGCCCAGTAGCCTTCCCAAAAGGGTTATATCCTCTTTGGCTACGCCAATAAGCCACATTACCGGAGCAAGGGCATAGCCCAGAATAAACTCTAGGGACAGAGAGTTATACTGCCCATTGGTTACATCGGCAATTAGCCCATTTAGGTGGGTCCAGTCCCCAATTTTATGTACAATAAAGTTAAACATGGCAATAAAGGCTATAAATACCAGCAGCATACCGGCTACGTTTACAGCCAATTTAACGCCCTCGGAGGTTCCGTTTGAAATGGCATCAAGGACATTGCTCCCAATCTTTTCTTTAGGAATTTCTATATCTGTACTGATTTCTTGATCTTGAGGAACCAATATTTTCGAGATTACCACGGCTCCCGGTGCAGCCATAATGGAAGCTGCTAACAGGTGCTTGGCAAAAATAAGCCGTTGAACCGGGTCGCTCCCACCCAAAAAGCTGATATAAGCAGCCAACACTCCACCTGCAAGGGTGGCCATTCCACCCACCATTACCAGCAATATTTCCGAGTTGGTCATCTTCTCTAGGTAGGCCTTAATCATTAGTGGCGATTCGGTTTGGCCTAAGAAAATATTTCCGGCCACCGAAAGACTCTCGGCACCCGACAGCTTCATGGCTTTGGTCATTACCCAAGCTAGCGCCCACACTACCCTTTGGATAATCCCAAAGTAGAAAAGCAGGCTGGTAAGTGCAGAGAAAAAGATAATTGTTGGGAGTACCTGAAAGGCAAAAACGTACCCAAAGGTTTCCACATCCAAAAAACCGGGGAACAGAAACTCGGTTCCGGCTTTGGAGAAATCGAGAACCTTAACGAACACTTTCCCAATAAAATCGAAGAATAATTGAACCGGGGGGAATTGCAATATGGCAATGGCCAAAAGTAGCTGCATGCCTAAACCTATGCCCACGACTTTCCACGAAATGGCCTTACGGTTGGTGCTAAAAAGGTATCCGATCCCGATGAGCACTACCATGCCCAAAAGGCCCCTTAGTAGGGTTACCCAGCTAAAAGTAAACTGCTTTTTCTCCAGCAGTAGTTGGTTGATGTTTTCGGATTGGGTGTCGGTAGTGTCCTGAGTAAACTGCTCGGTATCTACATCGGCCATGGTTATGCCTAGGGTATCAGGTTGTTCCTTAATACTGTCAGAGGCAGATACGGCCATCCCTGTTACCACTAAAGCGATAGCAAGGCCGTAAAGCACTTTTTTAATCATAACTTATTGGGTTTAGGAGCGTTTGTTAATTTCATCACGAATCTGAGAGGCCCTCTCGTAGTCTTCGTTGGATATGGCTTCTTCTAAAAGTATATTTAATTCCTCCAAATTCAAATGCATAAATGCTTCCGCTTCGGATGTTCTTTCCTTTACTTCCTCCTCAAAGGCTTCCTTCTCCTGTTCTTCTTCCTCCACATCCAGCACAATACCTGCTTTTTCAAGTATCTCGGCGGTAGTATATATCGGGCATTTAAATCTTAGAGCCAGAGCAATGGAGTCGGAGGTGCGAGCATCAATGTATATCTCTTTACCCCCATTGTCGCAGTGTAACTTAGAGAAAAAGACACCCTCTTCCAGTTTGTAAATTTGCACTTCGAGGATTTCGATGCCAAAAGATTTGGCAAAGTTAAGGAAAAGATCATGGGTTAAAGGGCGGGGAGGTGTCAGCCCTTCCAGTTGAATTGCTATGGCTTGTGCCTCAAATCCACCGATGATAATGGGGATTCTCCTTTTGCCATTCTCTTCGCTCAGTACCAAGGCGTATGCCCCCGACTGCGTTTGGCTATAGGATATTCCCAGTACATTAAGCTTAATTTTACTCATGAGCCATGCTTATTGCGTAGGTTTTAACCTCTTATGTTATTAAGTAATTTTTGGCGACCGATTATTGGAAGAACAGTGGATGCAATCCAATTTTCAATCTGGCAAACAACCTCTTTAATTCCGAAATTGATACACAACGTAAAGTACAAACCTACTTTAAATTGTCAAATTATACAATAAGAATAAGGTTTTGTTATACAATTTTGACGCTCTTGGGAGAATAAAATGGAGATACAAAAGTGGAGTTAAACCAAGCGTTTTTCCCTAGTTGTAAACGCGTAAAATGTTTCCATTCAAATAGGTTCGATATCTTTTTAGCGGATATCCTTTGCTTGCTTGCCCATAGTTCATAAGCTCATAGGTCACTTGGCAATGTGGACATATGGCATACCCCGGGTCATTATCATCAATGGTAACTGCAATGCTTTTTTCGATATGTTGCGGACAGGTGGCATCGAAAGCGTAAAACTCTTCTAGGTTGAGCCGATAGATTATGACCCCATTATTGTTATAGCCATACCCACCAACAATAATGGCATTATTAAAGGCATTTAAAGGAGAATACTGGGGTAATCTAAGGTCAATGCTAAAATCTACATGCACATAGGGAACAATAATAGGCTCCTCTTCTACGCACCCGTTCATGGAGATCATCAGTACAAGTAGGGCGGCTATTTTAGCTATCTTTGCAGTTCTCATGACAAAATGTTGATACAACTCAGTGAGGTTTTGGTGCGTTGACCAATGCTTTAGCGCATAGTTCATAACAGCACAAAGATAATCCATAGTTATGAAAAAAACCTTGGAATTGGTAAAAACCAATGGGATAGGTCTTCAGTTAAATTCGTTGGTCTAGTACTATTTGTGAATGCGTTACATCTACCCAAAGCAAAAAAAATGGAGCTATTTATTCGTTTTAGTTCTTGCATTGGTTAACTTTGGAGTGAGTTCTTGTTCTCAAAAAGTGTACCCATCGGGACTTGAAGGGAACTTAACCGGAAGTAAGGTCAACTTTAAAAAAGAGCAGAGAGATCGACAACGTATTGCACGCAAGACCAAGAGAAAAACGTTGCGACTTGAGCAGAAAGCGCTGAAACCTCACGAAAAACGAAAAGCTGAAGCTAGGAAGGCACAGGCCAAATTCGTTGTTGAGAATAAGAAAAAACAGCATCCTGAGGTTCAGGAGCGCATGAAGAGGAACGAAAAAGAGACCCGCCGAAAGTATTCCAAACTGCGGGCAGAGCAAAAGAAGGTGAAGTGGTCAAAAGAATTGAAAAAACGCTTTAAGCATGGAAAATGAGAACATTGTTTTTATACTGATTGCTGTTGTTTTGGCCATAGTAAATGCTGCGGCTCAAAAAAGGAAAAAGCAACAACGATCAGCAACCTTGGGAGCCGAACCTCAATTGGCTCACGAAGAAACGACAGACTTTTTTAGAGATGGAATCCATTCCTCAGACGCTTTGGACCAGAGCCCATGGGATGATGAGGCCGATTCGGTATTGGATCAGGATTATAAAACGGGTAAGCAGGCGGCTGCGGGCAGTGTGGCAAGCCCCGAGTCTTTGGCTTTTAAGCAAAGGCTGGAAAAACTGAACGCCAGAACCGCTTTTCAACCAATAGAAGAGGGGGTTAAGTCCCTTGGGAACCAAGGCCAATCATCGGATGGCAAACGCAGCTCAAAGGGTGAGGGCGAGGCAGTCAACCAGGATGCTAAGCATGGATCAATAACCAAGGATTTTGATGCCAAAAAGGCGATTATTTTCTCTGAAATTATTAAACCAAAATATTTTAATATTTGAGTAAGCGGCTTACACTGTTTTTATTACAATAAATTTCTGTATATTTACAACGGTAAAGAGTTCCGAGACGGTTCGGAATTCTTTTTTATTATTCCTTATGGTAGCATTTTTTAATTGAGACGGGATATGTCAAAAATTACCTATTTAACACAGGAGGGTTTGGAAAAACTCCAAAAGGAGTTAGAGCAACTTCGTACGGTAGAACGACCTGCCGTTACGCAGATGATTGCCGAAGCCAGAGATAAGGGTGATTTGTCGGAGAATGCAGAGTACGATGCGGCCAAAGAGGCGCAGGGTATGCTTGAGATGAGAATTGCCAAAATGGAGGATACCATCGCCAAAGCGCGCATTATTGACGAGAGCAAGGTGAATGCCGACAAGGTTCAGCTGCTCACAAAGGTTAAAATCCGAAATCTAACCACTAAGGCCGTGATGGAGTACACCATAGTACCCGAGGGCGAAGCCAATCTGAAAGAGGGGAAACTCTCTGTGGGAACTCCCATTGCCAAAGCGCTTTTAGGAAAAAAGAAGGGCGAGCAGGTGGAGGCCAAGGTACCCTCAGGAACCATGGTTTTTGAAATCATTGATATTTCCATTTCCATTTAAATAGCTTAGCGCCATGGCAACTATCTTTTCAAAAATTGTGGCGGGTCAAATCCCCTCATACAAAGTAGCCGAGGATGCCAGGTTTTTTGCCTTTTTGGATATTAACCCGTTAATGAAAGGGCACACCCTGGTAATCCCAAAGCAAGAGGTTGATTACATTTTTGATGTGGACGATGATACGCTGGCCCATATGATGGTGTTTGCCAAGCGGGTTGCCAAAGCCATAGAGCAAGTGGTACCCTGCACAAGGGTTGGTGTAGTGGTGCTGGGACTGGAGGTTCCGCATGCGCATATTCACTTAATCCCTCTAAACAGCGAATCGGATGTTAGCTTCCAAAAGAAGCGGGTAAAAATGGAACCCGAAGAGTTTAGCCAATTGGCCAACCAAATTGGTCAGGCTTTTAGGTAGGATAAACAGCATTAATGCTTCAAGTGCAATCCCCGGGATTGCACTTTTTTTGTACACAACCCACACTTTTTGCCAATTTTTAGTAAATTAACCCGATAATCATTTCAATATCTCACGCTAAAGAATGAATCATGCTGGTTAAAACCTTTGGAAGTGCGGTACAGGGGATAAAAGCAACAACCGTAACCATTGAGGTTAGCGTATCGCAGGGCATTAACTTCTTTTTGGTTGGGCTACCCGATAACGCTGTGCGCGAAAGCCAACAGCGAATAGCGACTGCCATGGATTCGCTAAAAAAGAAGATGCCCAAAAAGAGGGTGGTAATCAATATGGCCCCTGCCGATATTCGGAAGGAGGGGGCTGCCTACGATTTGCCTCTGGCCATTGGGATACTGGCTGCATCGGAACAGGTTAACGCAGAGAGCCTAGCCGAGTACGTGATTATGGGCGAGCTTTCGCTGGATGGGGCTGTGCAGCCCATTAAAGGGGTACTTCCCATTGCCATTCAGGCGCGCGAAGAGGGCTTTAAGGGGCTTATCGTTCCCCGGCATAATGCCCGTGAAGCTGCCGTTGTCAATAACCTTGAGGTGTATGGGGTGGAGCATATTTCTGAGGTGGTTGACTTTTTTGACGGAACGTCAACCCTTGAGCCTACAGTTGTGGATACCCGCGCAGAGTTTTTTCAGCATGCCAATGAGTATGATGTGGATTTTGCCGATGTGAAAGGGCAGGAGAACGTGAAGCGTGCCTTTGAGGTGGCCGCAGCAGGGGGACACAACCTGATTATGATTGGCCCTCCCGGAGCAGGTAAAACCATGCTGGCCAAACGGCTCTCCACCATAATCCCTCCGCTCACCCTGCGCGAAGCGCTGGAAACCACCAAAATCCATTCGGTGGCCGGAAAAATTGATAGGGATACCTCACTTATGACCCGCCGCCCGTTTCGCAGTCCGCACCACACCATTTCCGATGTGGCGCTGGTGGGTGGGGGAACCTATCCGCAACCCGGCGAAATCTCGTTGGCGCACAACGGGGTGCTGTTCTTGGATGAGCTGCCCGAGTTTAAGCGAACAGTTTTAGAGGTAATGCGGCAACCCCTTGAGGATAGGGTAATCACCATTTCGCGGGCCAAGTTCTCCGTAGAGTATCCTGCATCGTTTATGCTGGTGGCCTCCATGAACCCCTGCCCATGCGGATACTATAACCACCCCGAGAAGGATTGCGTTTGCTCGCCGGGGGTGGTGCAAAAGTATCTCAATAAAATTTCGGGACCGCTATTGGATCGGATTGATATCCATGTGGAGGTGGTACCCGTTCCATTCGAAAAGCTGTCCGAAGCACCCCCTGCCGAATCGTCTGAGAGGGTACGAGAGCGTGTGGTAAAAGCCCGTGAGATTCAGGCCGAGCGATTTGTTGAGTGGGAAGAGATATACTGTAACGCACAGATGAGCAGCAAGCTGATCAGGAAGTTTTGCGTGCTGGATAGTGCGGGAACCGCACTGCTCAAAAACGCCATGGAGCGGTTGGGCCTCTCGGCCCGTGCCTACGACAGGATTCTTAAGGTGTCGCGTACCATTGCCGATTTGGAGGGGAGTGAGGCCATCCAGTCGCACCATGTGGCCGAGGCCATTCAGTACCGTAGCTTGGATAGGGACACCTGGGCGGGGTAGGTAGCCCTTGAGGCTACTCTACCAGCACCCTGTGCTG
>CAZKPD010000014.1:0-31790 GCA_964554585.1 uncultured Rikenellaceae bacterium | reverse complement strand
CGTATTTTTCAATATAAAAATTAAAAAATGATGAAAACAAAATATATAATCTTGTTATTTCCGGCCTTTATACTGTTGAATGAGGGAGTGAAATCACAAGAGGCTATGACGCTTGAAGAGTGTCGTAAATTGGCTTTGGAAAACAACAAATCAACGGCTATTGCAGCACGAAGCATAGAGAAAGCTGAATTTACCGAAAAGGCATATCGGGCCAACTATCTGCCCAAAATAGCTGCTTCCGGAAACTATCTTTATTCTACCGCCGAAATGAGCAGAACCATCGAGGGTGGCTTTTTGCCGACGTTTGTTCCAGACCCTAACACGGGTTATTTATTACCAAACATATTGACTATTTCACCCGATGGCACTCCCATATTCAAAGAGTATGCCTACTTTCCCGATTTGGATTTTAAGCTACAATTGCGTGGCGTTTTCATCGCAGGCATTAGTGCAGAACAACCCATTTACACAGGAGGAAAGATAACGTCGGCATACAAAATGTCTCAAATTGGCAATGAGATAGCTAATTTAAACCAGGAGCTAACCCGTGCCGAAATCATTGTTAAAACCGATGAAGCCTACTGGATGTATGTACAAACCAATGAAATGTTGAAACTGGCATTGTCCTATCGCACAGTCCTAATGGAGTTGCTACGCAATGTACAGGATGCAGAGGAGGTTGGTTTAAAACACAAAAATGATGTATTTAAGGTACAGGTGAAGGTAAACGAAGTCGAACTGCAAATTCGGCAGGCAGAAAATGGCGTAAAACTTTCACGCAAAAACCTATGCCACATCATGGGTATTCCACTCGACAGCGAATTGGCTCTACCCGAGTCTTTTGACGAACCTATTTTAGTTATCCAGGATCATTCAAACACCTATTCGGATCGCCCGGAGTATGCTATGCTCGAAAAGCAGATTGAGCTGAAAGAACAGCAGGTAAAACTTGTTCGAAGCGACTTTTTTCCCCAAATGGGTATAAGAGCAAGCTATGGATATGCCAATGGCGCAGTATTAAATGGCGACAAGCTCTTTGATAACACATCATTCTCTGCTATAGCAACCCTTAGTATTCCCATATTTCAATGGGGCGAGGGGCATAATAAGATTCGGGTAGCACAGGCCGAACGGGATATTGTTCAATTGCAACGCGATGAGATTGTTGAAAAAATGGAGCTTGAGCTGAACAAGGCTCTCGATAAGTGCGATGAATCTATTCTTGAAGTCGAATTAACTACCCTCTCGTTAGAGCAGGCTTATGAAAATATGAGAATAAGTGGCGAGCAGTATGAGGGTGGAATGGAAACACTCGCTAATTATCTGGAAGCTCAAACCGTATGGCAGCGGGCCTATTTAGAAAACATTAATGCCAAAAGCCGCCAACGATTAAATCAGACCTATTACCTCAAAGCTGCCGGTGTATTATAAGAGATAACAATACAGCAACAAAATGAAACAACTGCGTTTAGCTAGCTTGTTAGCAAGCCTATTTATTATAATAACCCATTCTGTTTCAGCAAACGAAGCCGATAAAATCCTTGGCACTTACATGACCGAAGACAATAAAGGCAAAGTGGTTATTACTAAGCAAGACAATCAGTATTTTGGCACGTTGGTATGGACTTATATCCCAGAAGCAAAGGACGAATTCAATCCAGACAAATCGAAAAGAACTCATAAGTTGGAAGGTTTAGTTGTGCTAAAAAACCTAAGCTATTCGGGAAAAGATACCTGGAGTGGTGGCACTGTATATGACCCCGAAAGCGGGAAAACATATAGTGGAACCATCACCCTAAACAAAGACGGCAGTTTAAATATGCGGGGGTATGTAGGAGTTTCGATGTTTGGAAGAACGAGCGTATGGACAAGGGTTGCAGACGAAAAGTAAGCTTTAGTAGGAAAGAATATACGTATTCTTTCCTGATTCAAAACCAGAACTATTACTAACGGCAAACCATAAAATGATAAGGTTTTACTGCTTTATCATAAAGTGTAACCGATTAAAGATATTTGCCTCACTCATACCGCTGTCAAAATCGAGAAAGAGTATGTTTAGATTGGGATATAATTCCCGCGCGCGCTTCTCAATCCCCTTGGAAATTACATGATTTGCTATACAACCAAAGGGTTGTAAGCTAACAATATTGTTTATTCCATTTCGCGAAAATTCACCACGGGGTTTATCGTCCTTAAAAAAGCCCTGATAGGCCACTTTGCCATTTTTGTAATGCTTTTTCCAAAAGCCTTGCTTTAGATTTCGGCTATCGGTTTGGTTAAACACCGTATCGGAGGGGAGAGATACATGAGCAGCAGCACTATTTGCAGAAATAAAAACGACCAGCAAAAAAGCGAAAGCATTAATTTTCATCCGTACAAAATTTTCAGGTTACTGATTACAAATACTTTGGCCCATACCTGTTAGGCTTCGGGGTTGGGCGGATGGAACACCCATACTTTGGCTGTGCCGAACTCGCAAAAAACGCTCGGTTGTTCATACGTGTTTACCTTACGGTGAGCTTGCGAAGGGTGCTCGGTTGTACAAGCTGCCTTACATGGGTGTTTCATAAACATAAATTTTGCAGATAAGCAAGTCATAATTTATGCCAAATATAGTAAATCGGCATAAAAAAGCCTCCGATATAAAGCGGAGGCCTTAAGAGCATATATAAGTTTTGGTTACTTCACCTCTTCAAAGATTATAGATATTGTATTTCTGTTAGTTGTAGGTTTTAAGTACAGATATGGTACAAATGAAACAATTAATATCGGTTATTTCATCGTGCTGGTAATGTTCATTTTGAATCGTTGTTCATTGACAATGAACAAGTGAAGATAGTGAACAAGTGAAGATAGTGAACATATTTATGAATCTTCGGCAATACATCGGCAACGATATATTAAGCCATAACATATTTTGCCTGATTAGTTTCACCGATTCTTTTCAGTATCAATCTATCAACCAATTCCGACAGATCGTTTCTTGCTGTTCTCTCTGAGACACTAAACTCCTCTACATACTTGGAAGTTGAGATTGCTCCTTTTTCTTTTACATACTGAACAGCCTTAATTTGCCTCGCATTAAGACCGAGCTTCACTAATTGCTCTCCTGTAAGATTATCCTTATAGAGCGTAACAAGAAATCCACCATCTCGTTCTGTCAGTTCAGGTTCGGGAAGTCCGGCTTCTTTGCAAGCCTCGATAATTCGAACAGTTCCACGTCCCCAAGAATCGATAAGTCCGCCTTGTGCATTAGCAAAACCACATATCCACTTTAGATAGTCATCGTGCCAAGAGGATTTGTATTCTATGTTTTGGGATTCGGGCATACCTGATTTTATTTTAATTTATTTTCCAATAACCTGTTTTTTTACTACCTACACGGGTAATTATTCCTTTTTCTTTCAATTGGCTTAAATTATTTTCGATTGTACGAACAGGTTTTAATAATTTTTGCGCCATATCAAAAGTCCTGATATTCGGATTTTCCTGTATTAAAGCAATAATTTCCTTTTGAGTTGCATTTAAACCACCATATAAACCACCTTTTATCCCACCATTTTCGGATTTTTCAGTGTCTGCATATTGATACATAGCATCCTCAATAATATCAAGCATAAAGTCAATAAATGGACTGCAATCTACGCCATTTTTATGCGACTGTTGCAGTACATCGTAATACTTTTGTTGATTATGATAAATCATTGTTTCTACCGGCAACCATTCAAAAATGGGATTCCACTTTGACAATACAAGGGTTTGCCAAAGCCGCCCGATTCGTCCGTTGCCATCGCGAAAAGGGTGGATATGCTCTATCATAAAGTGCATTGCCGAACTTTTGATTATCGCATGTGCATCCGTAGTTTTACCCCATTCGAGCAATTCTGCAATCAGGTTGGGGACTTCCTTATAATCCGCTCCCGAATGTAAAATTTCTCTGTTGCTGTTTACGACTGCCACGCCAACGGTGCGAAACATCCCAGCTTCCTGCACAAGGTTTTCTGTAATAAAACTGTGCGCTTTCAAAAAATCATCAACGCTATAAGGGTCTAAATCGGGAATTTGCTCATAGGCAGCGAAAGCATTTTTCACCTCCTTAATGTCGTGCAAGGGAGCTAAAACGACTTTGCCGTTGATAACATCAAAAACCTGTTGCATCGTAAGCCGATTGCCTTCAATGGCTGTGGTGGACCCAACGGAAAGAATACGGTTGGTGCGGCGCAAATGCAGCACGTCTTTCGACTGCTCTTCCGAAATTTTGATCCGTTCCAACAGGGCGTAAATTTTCCCTATTTTATCGTGCCATAGCGGATTATTTGTGAAGAAAGATTTCATTGGTATGCTGGGGTTGGGGGATTCTGACATTGACTTTAATTTTTACAGACATTCAACTTGTTCCATTATACCATATTTTTCTTCTTTTGCAAGGTTGTCAAATATTGCTTTTAATTTTGATAATTCAGAATTTGAATCGGTTATATCTTCGCGTGTAATTGTGTAATGTTTTAGTACTCGATAAATACTATCTTGCTGCTTGTAATTATCAATGTTTCTGAAATCGTTCCTTTCAATAATATCTTTGGCTAGTTCTATTTCTGACATAGTAAGGGCATTAAATGCGTTTCTCCATTCGTCAGTCATTCCTTCTTTTTCAAAGAAAAATCTAAATAGCAAATATGTTTCAGGCATATAAAGAAGTTCGTTATATTCTTCTTCATTAGCACCAAATGCTTTGTAGAAAAAACTTTTACCTTTCCCTATTTTACCTTTAGTAGCATTTAATATTACCTGAACCGCTCGTATAAATTTTCTATTCCAGTAAGTACCAATATAATCTCTATTCAAATGATAATCTCCAAAAATCGGGTGAAATTTCATAGGGAATGAGTAAATGTCAATCATATACTTGTCGCATAGTTCAACATTTATTTTCAACCGTTGATATAAATCTATAGGTTTTTCTTTGTGATTGTATAACAGATAATTTGAGAAATGGCGAATTCCATATTTTTTTGCTTTTATAATAGCATTCAGATAGTATTCTTCATAATCCATGCTATCAAATGCAATTCTCAAAGGCCTGATTGGTATTTTGCTTAAGAGTTTTGCTTTATCATCAGTCAATAAACGGGCATCAACACCTTGATTGAAATCAACATAGCGTTGTTTGGGTACTTTATTTCTATGTTTTTCGTAAATTGGCAATAATTCAGGAACAACTTTATTGATTACGTCTTTTGACGCGGTCTCAGATCTGATTAAATTATTCTCCAAGATTATATTATAAATATCTTGTCTTTGTTCTCCTTTCAGCTTTTCAACCATTTCATTTAAAAGGAATACTATTTTTTTTATGTACCCTCTATCATTAATTCCAGCATTAAAATTATTTAATGATATTTCAAGTTGATTAGGTTCTATAAATTTTGTTTTTTTGTCAAATCCATTTTCACGGATTTCATTGATTATTCTTTCAAATCTGGGTGAAGCAAGAACATTATTATCCAACAACAATAAGTTACGTTTCGGGCCAAACTTTTCGTTAACACCGTTAACCTTGCTTGTTAACTCAATTCTTTTTACAAATTTGGGCTCAATAACAGGGACTGCACAAAAATCACATTTTCTTACGCAACCTCTTGTTGTATAGCCATAATATGCGTTATTTTCGGGGTATTTATAATCAATTTCTTCCAAAATGGAATAATCTAATGGTAATTCATCAATGACTATATCGTTCTTGTCAAGTATCCCTTTTATGTTTAGAAGGCCTGCATGGATATTCTTTAATCCGGTTTCCTTCTTAATTTCATCAGGTATTACAGAAGCCATAACACCGCCAACCCACAATTCATTTTCGTTTTTAACCAATTGTTTGCAAAATTCAATTGTTTTAATCGTAATATTCCAATGAAAAGTGAACAAGGTTGTTACGCATATCCTGTCCCAATATTTTTCTTTTAAATATTCTTTTTTCCAGTAAAAATCTTTGTAATAATTTAATGCATCTAAAATTAGTGCCTTGTATTTTAAGTCTGACAATTTTAAATCATCAATAAGTGATTTGTTCCTTTTTTTAATATATTCATAAATAATGAAATACTTTGACCTCCAATTTACGGATGTTTCAATATGATAAAGTTTTAAAATGCACTGTTCAGTAATATTCCTTATTAAAAAATCTTTTAACTCTCCTTTGAAAAAAACCACTTCATCTCCCAGCATTTTATGATAGGTGGCCAATTTCATTAATCCAATGGGGGGATATTTATTTTTATAATTGGGTTCTATTAAAAGTATTTTACGCTTCATAGCTACTTGTATTCTTCCTCAATTTTTTGGATTAGTAATTCTGCTGTTTCTTTTGGCAAGACATTTCTAATGACACTAAAAACATTGCCCAAAAACTTTCTCTGTTCCTTGTTCAGTTTTGAAAGTTTATCAGTCCTGAAAATAGGCTTTGTAACAACTTCGGTTTCTACATCATTTTTGATAGACAAAGTATGATTTGAAGTTGCACGCTCAATAATTTTGGTTATTGGCGTGAGGGCATCCGTTTCAGCCGATTTTGTTTTTATAGTTTCAAGTTTGTTTTGTGCTTTTACGGCTTCTTCTTTTTTCTTTTCAAGATTCTCCAACAAAATTTTTTGTTCGGTTTTATCCACAAAACCTTCTTCTTTTTTCTTTTCAAACTGTTCTACACTTTCATTGTAGCTGTTGATTGCTCTGACTGCGCTATTTACGTCCGATGCACGATTGCATAACATTGATATCGTTGTATGGAAAAAAGATTTTAGTTTTTGTTCAAATTCATAGTATATCTCCGTTTCTGAAAAATTATCTCGTCTTGCATTTGGAATCAAATCTTGGTGTAAAGCATAAACTTCAGCAAAGAAGTAAAACTGAAACCTTCGGTCCTTGTGAAACTTAACCAAAGTATATTCATCACCTATCTGAATGTTGGATTTTCTTAATCGGAAACCTCTTTGATAATTAATTTGTTTTAACGAGTAATTTTTTCCAGATATGCTATACCAACCCCAATAAATCAAATTCCCATGCCTATCCAATTCTTTGAAAAACTGAATGTCAATAACTTCATCTACTTTCTTTTTATTGTATTGTTCCCCTTCATAGATGTAAGAATTGTACCCTTTGAAAAGCTGTTCTGTATTGATGAACGTCTTGTACTCGTCAATAGCAATTTCTTCTTTTTTCAGTTCATCATAAATTTTCTTTGCGTAAATAAACGATTTACTGAACGGAACTGGCGCAACCATTGACAAGTAAGTTCTGATTTCTTTAACATTTAAAAGGTCTTTGTTCGTAACACCAATCAGGGAAACATTGAAGTAATGCAAATCAGGATTTTCTTTTGTCTTTTCAAACGTGGTTACGGCATCAATTACCTCTGATGCTTCTTCTTTTTGGTTTCTGTCGTTAATGATTGCTTTAAGTTTTTTAGCATCCCACGTCATAATGGATTTTACATCTTCACCTTTGAACGAAGTTTCAAAAACTAATTTTTCGCAATAACCTAAACCTCCCAATCGTCCAATACCTCTAAAACCCTTGTCAACCCCGCGTTTTTTTGTGGATTGGGCGATGTTTTTTAAAATTTCAATGACCCTGTTTTCTTCAATGCCTGTTGCATCATCTTCTATTGAAATGATTTTTTTGTCGGGGTCAATTATGATGTGGATTTCGCCTTCTTCCACCAATCCTTGTTGCCGTGCTTTGTCAATTTGGTCAGCAGCATTTTGGATGTATTCACGGTAAATAAATCTTGAATCGTCATACATTCCAATTGTAAGCGATTCAATAACGTCTTTGCCAATTATTGTTTTACTACTCTTATCCATTCTTGAATTGTTTGTATATTGGCCTTGGGAATTTTATATTGAGCAAAGACCTGAAAACCGGATTTTGCAAAATGTATTCGCCTTGTTTTAACCTTGTTAGCATTGATTTGTAAACAGGCGGAACAAACTGGTAATCGGGCTTTGAAATTTCAATAGCATTTGTTCGTCCGTAGGCGTGTGTTGCACAATTTCCTTTTACCCGGTCGTGTATATCGCTCTTGAACTGTTCTGCTGCAAACAAGATTATTCCTAACGAACGTCCCCGTTCGGTGATGTCTAATAATTGCCGTAAAATAGGCGAATTTTTGGGAACATCTTTGCTTCCGTATTTATTCAATTCGTCAATAAAAATTACAATTTTTGAAGGAATTTCCGATTCTTCTCTGTCAGTTATTTGTCCCAATTTCAAATCATAAACAGCTCTCATTACATCGCCAAAAACAAAGCTTTGTGATTCTTCGTCTAATTTGGCAATGTCAATAACGTGAATATCGTTTTTCTTGATTTGTTTTATAGAATCCTGCAAGCGAACTTCCGATTTTTGAACATTGATAGAATTAGAAAATAAATCCTTGTTACGCTCCAATGTTTTTCTGAAAAGACGATAGAATTTTCGCCAACTTAAAACAGATATTGTTTTGTCTTTTCCTGTATCGCCTTTTTCCTGATGCTTTTTGATTTCGTCTTTCAATTCTTCCCAATTTCTCACACCATTGAAAGCACCTTCTCCGGAAATAATATAATTAACAATTGATTCCATTGTTTGCTGTGGGTCGTCAATGTTTGAGAATAATAAGTCCAAACTTTCTTTATCATCTTCAAATAGATACTTGTATTGAAAAGCCTTGTTAAGTTTTTTTTGGCTTTCCACATCTTTCACATCGGCATAAGTTGTTGTTCTTATATCTTTTGAATATGGATAGAAATATTTCACATTTTTGAAGGGGGAAACATCAATTCCTAATTCTTTGTAAAGCCTTTTATCTTCTTTAGTCAATTCATCGTTTGCCTCGTCAATTGCCAATAAATCCCTGCCTTTCACATTGAGCAATACAAATGCAACATTGTCATTTGTATTGTTTTTGATGTATTGCTCTTGTATGGCTTTGAGCAAAAACATAGCATAAGAGGTTTTTGAAGCCAAGCCTGAAATTCCTGAAATATTTAAGTGTGCACCCTCGGGTCCGATTAAAAAATGAGAATTGAAATGAACAGGAATAGTTATTTGGTCTTCTTCCTCGTACATTTCAATAACACCACACGGCAAAGGATTCTTGATGTCTTTCAATCCTAACGCAGACATTACATCATGTTCATCAGCAAGAGAAACCGTATAGCCATCTAAAACAGGCGTATAAATGTTTTGAGAATTGGCAACAACTTTTGCTTTCACATAGTTCATTCCAATTCGTTGTGTATTGCTTTTTGCTT
Organism: uncultured Rikenellaceae bacterium; assembly: GCA_964554585.1. Taxonomy (GTDB): domain Bacteria; phylum Bacteroidota; class Bacteroidia; order Bacteroidales; family Tenuifilaceae; genus Perlabentimonas. The sequence continues at coordinate 22,497 of CAZKPD010000014.1, read as the reverse complement.
CTACCTCACCAAAATCGCTGGAAATATAACCTGCCAAGAAACTTGCGCCATCTGTTAAGTGCGATATTTCTTCAACCACTCCAAATGTTACCGAATTTCTGATATGTTCAACCTTTACAACATCAAACGGTTTTAAGACAAGGTGCTTGTCTGTCCAAAAGAAAAATTCATCTACCGTAGTAGGGACTTTCTCTGTGGCGATTATTTTTCCAATTTTCTTCATCAAAATAGATTTAAAAAGTTAATGTCGCTTAGGTACTTACTTTTAATAAAGTTCTCTGTTAGATAAACGGGGTATAAGTGGTTTGCCCACCGTGAATCTGTACCATAACAAACAGGGTTTCTTTCGTTAATGATATTGGCTGTTATCAAATCAACTTCTTCGCTATTCAAGCCGTTTTCAATTTCATCATCTGTAATCAGGATTTTTTCAATTTTCAATACGCCTGAAAACGGGCTTGCTGTGTGTTCTGATTCTCGTATTCGCACATACCAAATTGTAAAAAACACATTTCCTACAATTTCGCTTTTGTATTTCATTGCAGGCGTTCTGTGATACAAGGGCAACTTTGCAATTTTGTCTGCATTACTTTTTCCGTTTCTGTCCTGGCATAATTCAGGATTGAACATTTTGGAAACGCCAACAGCACATTTGTAATGATTTTTGATTTTCGTAAGCTCCTTGAAGTCGCCTGTTTTCATCGGCTTGTATTGCAAAGATCCGTCTTTTATCAAATACCTGTCCGGATTTATCAGGTTTTTGGTGCTTAAGTGTGCAACTATTTTCTTCTCAGTTTCAATCATTTCGTCCTGAATAGTTGCAATACCTAAATGCTCGTATTTTTTGCCGTCATCTTGCTTCTTGGAATCGTAAGACAAAATTTTTGAAAAGTTGATTCCTGCTTTTTCAATTCGCTTTGTCTTGTTCACTTTTGCCGTAAGGGCATTGAAGAATAAAGCGGAATCACCTACGTTTGGATTAGCGGATTTGGGAAGAGACAAAACCAGATTATGTTCAAATTCTGCACATTTGAATTGGCTTGGGTCTTTTCTTTGGCAGCAAGCCACTCCTATTTGACCTGCAATTATTGGATAAACGTTTCTGTTTATCTCAATGTCATCAACTTTGTACGTCCGTCTTGAACCGTCAAGAAAAAACTGAAACAACGGTTCGTCATTTATGATTTTGTCGGCAAACGATTTAAGGCTTTTTGATGTATTCAGGTCTGTGTCCGTTTCACCATATTCCTTTACCACAATAGAAATTTCTTGTTCTTTGGTGTCAAAGTCAAGTGTCGGCACACGAATTTCATCGTCCGCACAATACCTGAATGATGTGTAACATCTTCCGTTTGTTTCGTTTGCAACTATGTCTAAAATTTTGTTCACTAAATTATCAAGTTAAAACTCACGAAATTAAAAAAATCTCTAAGGAATTACCTCTTACTTCTAACATTTGTCTGGTCGATTGTAGGTTTGGGTGTGTTGGGGCAAAAGCAAATGTGGTGCAACTATGTGTTAACCTGCGGTTTGCGTTGCAACTCTTTTGGTTTTGCGAAGCGTGTGTATGTCTGTTCATCTTCTCTGTCTGTTTCGTGTTGCACTGTCAGTTTTTAGCATGACCAGTAACGGTTCGGGGCTTTGGTTTCGCACGGCGGAGTACCCAGCACACACCCTGCGAGCCAACGGCCTACCAAATGTACGCAAAATTATCCAACGGGCAAGTCGCCATAGCCTGAAACCAAGGTGCTGTTGTAGCAAGCGCTTTTTATTCGTCGAGCAGATTTATAATTCCCCAAATAATTTTTTCAGGTCATTTGATACTATAACCCAAATGATGTTTTCGGAAACCGTGTCGTAACCGTGAATTATTCTATTCCTTGTATCAACAATTTTTCTTGCGTTAGCAATTTGTATTTCTGGGTTCACATTCAAAATTCTATTAACCGCTTCACCAATAATTTCTATGTTTCTTTCAATGGCTTTTCTAGTCTTCAAATCCCTTTTAAATTCGAAAAAGACTCTTCTTTCAGGAAGAAACTCTTCAATTTCATCAATTGTCTGCTTAATGTCCTCACGCCAAGCTTGGACTTCTTTTTCCATAAATTTGAACTTTGGTTCGGTCAATTTCAATTTTTAAGAACCGATTTCTAATCGCTTTCAGTTCATTTTTATTAATATCTATCGGGACATTCAATTCCTGCTGGATAGTTATTACTCTATCAAATAATGAATCTGACTTACCAAAAGACAAACGAAAATAGTGGATAGGATACCACGCCTCAGTTATCATGCCAACGATAATTTCCCATACGGAAACTTGCCGACGTTGCTCCTTTACGACAATATCAAGTATTGACAAAAACCAATAAAATTTATAGGTTGCAACCGTATTGTTATAAATTTGAGCTAATCGGCTAATTTCGAGTTTGTTGTCTTGTAGAAGTATCATAATCATTTGATTTCATTGCTTATACTTTCTATTAAGCCAAAAGCCCGCAACCAATAGCGGATAGCAGACACCATATTTTTACCAACGTCCAAATGAACAACGGCATCTTCGGCATTGAAGTTATTGTCTGCTTTGACAAAATCGTAGCACTTTTTCAGCCAAAGCGAATTGCAATAAAAGGATTCGTGTCCTGAAAATGTATATTTTATTTTTTTGTCATATTAACTTTTAAAGTTCTGTTTCGCAATATCTAACGCTTTATCCCTAATCTTGCGTTCATCTTCAACTACTGCTGTAACTTATTCGGCAAGCCAAAGCGTAAGTAATACGGTGGAGTCTTTGCCTCCACTAAAACCGATTATCCATCATCATTTTTTGTTTGGATAATCCAACACCGGTTGTGCATTTGAAAAACAACAAAAGAAGTTGCCAATCCTTACGATAAATATTCGTATATTTAACTAATATCCATCTAGTTAGATACAATGAACAACTCCATTCAAAACTACGAAATTATTTTGACTCACCTCTTCACTTTCGATATATCTTTCGATTTCCTGCAGGTCAAAAAGCCTAAACTGAGCAATATTGAGCTGATTGCCAAGAATTTAAGGGCTGAGTAGATGGGCATCCACATGCTGAAAGAGGTGAAGTGGGATTACTTCCACTGCACCCTGCTGGGAGATAGGGGGTATCTATCCGCTGATTACCAGCTAGACCTATTCACGACAGCCCAAATTAGGTTGAACCCCCATGCGGAGAAATCAGCACGGACATCAAGAGTAACCCTCTGTGTTCTGAAAGAGCAGGAATCAGATCGAGGCGATATTCTCCCAGCTGTGCGATCAGTTCAGGATAAGGGAGAATCTTACCAAATTGTTCGAGGGATGTAAGACTAGGGTGCTCTCAAAGATTACGGCCATGACGCTAATACAGTACCTCAACACATTCGTTTACAACAGGCCTATGAATAAATTAAAGGTAAACTTGGCCTAAATGCACAACGGGTATCTGAAAATATTTTTGATTATATCAAAATCCCCTGTAAGCTATCGCTTACAGGGGATTTTAAACTTATTTACCCTTTGGTTCTTGGTTACTTCACCTCTTCAAAATCCACATCGGTAACCTCTTCTTGTCCTTGTGACGATGCACCCGGATCGGCGGTGGGCTGTTGCTCAGTCTGCTGAGCTTTATACAGCTCTTCCGAAGCTGCTTGCCAAGCGCTATTTAGCTCGTTGGATGCTGCATCAATCGCATCAACATCCTGCTTTTGGTGCGCTTCCTTAAGCTTAGCAAGGGCTTGCTCAATGGGTCCTTTTTTATCGGCCGGGAGCTTATCACCAAATTCCTTAAGCTGTTTTTCGGTTTGGAAGATGAGGCTATCGGCAGCATTAAGCTTATCTACCCTTTCACGAGCCTTCATATCGTCAGCTTCATTGGCTTTGGCCTCTTCGCGCATGCGTTTAATCTCATCATCGGTTAGGCCCGAAGATGCCTCAATGCGGATGCGCTGCTCTTTGCCTGTGCCCTTATCCTTAGCAGCTACGTTCAGAATACCGTTGGCATCAATATCAAAGGTAACCTCAATTTGGGGTACTCCGCGTGGTGCCGGTGGAATCCCATCAAGGTGGAAACGCCCAATGGTCTTATTGGCATTGGCCATGGGTCGCTCTCCTTGCAGCACATGGATTTCTACCGAAGGCTGACTGTCAGATGCGGTGGTAAATGTTTCGCTCTTACGGGTTGGAATAGTGGTATTGGCATCAATCAGCTTGGTGAATACACCACCCATGGTTTCAATACCCAATGATAATGGAGTAACGTCGAGCAACAGCACATCCTTAACCTCACCGGTGAGCACACCACCCTGAATGGCAGCACCAATAGCAACTACCTCATCGGGGTTAACCCCTTTATGGGGGGCTTTGCCAAAGAACTTTTCAACTACTTCCTGAATGGCAGGAATCCGGGTTGAACCGCCCACAAGGATTACCTCATCGATATCAGAAGGGCTAAATCCTGAATCCTTTATTGCTTTACGGCAAGGCTCAAGGGTAGCCTGTACCAAACCGTCAACCAACTTCTCAAAATTGGCACGGGTTAGCGTTTTAACCAAGTGTTTTGGAATTCCATCTACCGGCATAATGTAAGGCAGATTGATCTCTGTTTGGGTTGAGCTGGAGAGCTCAATTTTTGCTTTCTCTGCAGCCTCCTTCAAACGCTGAAGCGCCATAGGGTCTTTTCTAAGGTCAATCCCTTCATCCTTTTTAAACTCTTCGGCCAGCCAATCAATAATTTTTTGGTCAAAGTCGTCCCCACCCAAGTGGGTATCACCGTTGGTCGATTTCACCTCAAATACGCCATCGCCCAGCTCCAAGATGGAGATATCGAAAGTACCACCACCCAGGTCGAACACAGCAATCTTTTGATCGCTGGACTTTTTGTCTAGTCCATATGCCAAAGCGGCAGCAGTAGGTTCATTGATAATCCTACGAACTTTAAGCCCGGCAATCTCTCCGGCCTCTTTAGTCGCCTGACGCTGTGAATCGCTAAAGTATGCCGGAACGGTAATCACCGCTTCACTTACCTCTTGCCCCAAATAATCCTCAGCGGTTTTCTTCATTTTTTGAAGTACCATTGCCGAAATTTCCTGAGGGGTATAGTTCCGATCCTCAATATTGATACGGGGGGTATTGTTTTCGCCCTTTTCAACCTTAAATGAAACGCGAGCAATCTCACTAGCCAGCTTATCATAGGTTTCACCCATCATTCTCTTAATAGAGAAAATAGTTTTTGTGGGATTGGTAATGGCTTGACGTTTGGCCGGATCTCCGACTCTACGCTCTCCATTCTCAACAAATGCCACGATAGAAGGAGTTGTACGTTTGCCCTCGTTATTGGGAATAACGACGGGCTCATTACCCTCCATAACCGACACGCAAGAGTTGGTTGTTCCTAAGTCAATTCCTATAATCTTACTCATTGTAATATGTGTTTAAAATTTGCTAAATCAGGTTATTTACGTTGACCCTTCTTTTTCAATGATTATGCCATTCCACTTTTTACTGTTTTTTCTGATAAAATGACGCCCAAAAGATATTATTACTGTTTATTTGGCAGATACTGGTCAACAGCTTGCCCAAAGCAAGAAGGATAGAGATTCATAAAACTACTTATAATGGCCTGTATATCTGAATACTATTACAATTAAAACTCCAATTACTGCCAATTAGTCACTAACTATGCCCATTATCCTGCATTAGAATGGGTAACAGAATAGCCTAAATGTGTTAAAATATGCTCTATCTTTGCATCTATTGTATTGTGAATACCTAACCAAAACCTTTGTTTATGTCGGTAGAAAGCAAAGCAAAAATTGTAACCACCCATGTGCTTCATGAAATGAAGCTTAGAGGTGAGAAAATAGCCATGCTCACAGGCTATGATTTTTCTATGGCAAAGATTTTAGATGCTGCCAATATTGATATCATCCTAGTAGGCGACTCCGCATCCAACGTAATGGCCGGGTTCGAATCCACACTGCCCATAACCTTAGATCAGATGATATACCATGGACAGAGCGTGGTTAGAGCCACCAAGCGTGCTTTGGTGGTGGTTGATATGCCCTTTGGCACCTATCAGGGAAACTCTAAGCTGGCGCTTAGCTCTGCCATCCGGATTATGAAAGAAACCGGAGCTGATGCGGTGAAACTGGAGGGAGGGAAAGAGATTATTGAGTCGGTTGATCGTATTCTAAGTGCCGGAATCCCTGTAATGGGGCATCTTGGCTTAATGCCTCAATCCATCCATAAATATGGAACCTATGTGGTTAGAGCACGCGAAGAGGAGGAAGCCGATAAGCTGATAGCAGATGCACACCAGCTCGAAGATGCAGGTTGTTTTTCTATTGTGTTGGAAAAGATTCCCGCACAACTTGGCGGTCAGGTAGCCCGTGAGCTAAAGATTCCAATTATTGGTATTGGTGCAGGTAATGAGGTGGATGGACAGGTGCTGGTTGTTCATGACCTATTGGGCATAACCCATAATTTTTCGCCACGATTCTTACGTCGTTACCATAATTTATATGCCGAAATATTGGGTGCGGTGGAAGCATACATACGGGATGTGAAAAGCAGGGACTTCCCCAACGAACGGGAACAGTACTAAAACCAAGCCCTACACTAAGAAAATGACAGAACTTGTAAATCGAATAGCGTACGAGGATAACCACCTGATCGCTATAAATAAGTTGCCCGGCGAGCTGGTTCAGGGCGATAATACGGGAGATCAACCATTAATAGAAAAGGTAAAAGAGCTAATTAAACAGCGAGACAACAAGCCCGGAAATGTTTTTTTAGGCCTGGTACACCGAATTGATCGGCCCGTTAGCGGACTAGTACTATTTGCAAAAACGAGTAAAGGGCTTTCGCGAATGAGCAAGCTCTTTCACGATGGAGAGGTAAAAAAGATGTACTGGGCTGTTGTAGGAACCATGCCACCGATTGAATCACAAACGCTTACCCACCACCTAATCAGGTATCCCCAAAAAAACAAATCGGTGGCCTACGATACCAGCCGGGCAGGGTCTAAAGAGGCTCGGCTAACCTACACATTGCTTGGCACTACCGGACGGTACTTTTTGCTTGAAGTGGAGCTACACACCGGCAGGCACCACCAAATTCGATCACAGCTCACAAAAATTGGGCTACCCATTAAGGGCGATTTAAAGTATGGTGCTGCGCGCTCCAATCCCGATGGAGGGATTAATTTACACGCCTACTCGTTAGCCTTTGAGCACCCTATTCTAAATCAACCCATTAATATAACAGCCAACCCGCCATCCGATGCGCTTTGGGATGCTTGTCGTGAAATAGCAGGAAAATAGATTAATGCGTAGCATTAAAAACATTGGAAAAGGTAAATGGGAGTAGAAATGTAGCATCCTCTACGATTACAATCTTTCTCTCTCCCACCATTATTACTTTAAACGGTTTTCCGCCTCGCATTTGGGATTCAATCATCACCTGCCTACAGGCACCGCAAGGTGCAAGGGGCTGTTGCGGAATAGCCCCTTTATAGTTGGCTGCAATGGCTATGGCTTTAATGGGAATATCGGGGAACTTACTGCCTGCATAAAAAATAGCTACCCGCTCGGCGCACATGCCCGACGGGTATGCCCCATTCTCTTGGTTACTACTTAAAACAACATCATCATTATCAAGCAAAAGAGCTGCACCAACCGCAAACTCAGAATAGGGAGAATAGCTCGATTTGGTAGCTTCTATGGCTTGTAGCGCAAGCGATTTATCATTTCCCTGCAATTCATCTATGGAGCTATACTCAAAATAATTGAGAGAAATACTCTTATTAATACCCATGGTAATATCTATTGGTCAAACAATAGGATAATGCCAAATTTACAAAAACTTATACACTAAACCCTTTAGCGGGTCCAAAATTAACACTGCAGAGGGCAAAAGGTTTTGCAACCGCCATCCACCTTTAATCATTAGTTACTATATTTGGCCAAAAGTTTAGAAAATGCGAAAACCGTATTACCCCCTGATAATCTACTTTTTCATTGTCATTATTCCCCTTGTTGCCTGGGCTCAAAAAAAGATTTCCAGCGAAGAATACATTAAGCAATACCAAAAATTGGCCATCAGCCAAATGGAGCAGTACGGTGTTCCTGCCAGCATAATCCTTGCCCAAGGTTTGCTCGAAAGCGGTAGCGGAAACAGCACCCTTGCCGTTAAGGCCAACAACCACTTTGGCATAAAATGCCACAACAGCTGGACCGGTGCACGCATTTATCATGATGACGATGCTAAGGGCGAGTGCTTTAGGAAATATAAATCGGTAGAGAAATCGTACCAAGACCACTCCGAATTTTTGCGCGGTGCCCGTCGCTATGCTTTCCTTTTTGACCTTAAACCTACCGATTATAAGGGTTGGGCCAATGGACTGAAAAAAGCCGGGTATGCTACCGACCCCCAATACCCCCAAAAGCTAATCCGCATCATTGAAGAGTATAAGCTATACGCCTTAGATAAAGGCGTTGAAATAAGCATTGAATCTCCCACAAAAGGGATGGGTGAAGAGATTGATCCTGAAAACTTTTCTATTGATATTTTTAACCAGCGAAAGCTATATATCAAGAATAGGGTTAAGTATATTATAGTGCAAAAAGGTGATACCTACCAAAGCTTAACTAAAGACCTGGAATTGATGCCCTGGCAGCTGGCAAGCTATAATGAGATTGAGAAAGGAGCTAAGCTGGAGGAGGGCCAAGAGCTGTTTATCCAACCCAAACGCCGAAAAGCAGAAACCAACCACCCGCTCCACATTGTTGAGGAAGGAGAAACCATCTACAGCATATCCCAGCTTTACGCCATTAAAACCAAATGGTTATACAAACGGAATAGGATGCAACAGGGCGAAGAACCTGAAGTGGGCGACAAAATCTACTTAAGGAAATACAAGCCCAAGAATAGTTAGTACGTCTTACTGGTTACTCCTATTTTAAACGAACTGATACTCTTTTTGCAGTAATACTGTTGATTTCCCTGCCTTATTATATTATCTTTGTTTAATAAACCTGTAAACCAATTACATACAATATCTGACATATGTTAACAAAAAGGAAACTCCTATTAATTATTCTGGCATCTATCATTATTATAGGATGTGAAAAGAAGGACGAGGGTAACTACCTAAAGGGTACTTCTACGGTAACCGATGCGGATAATAACACATACAAGACTGTAATCATAGGTCATCCGTTTTTGGAGATGGACACTCAAGAGTGGATGGCTGAGAACCTAAGAACCACTAGGTATGCCAATGGAGACCCTATTGATGTGGCATTGACCAAAGAGGACTGGCAAAGTAAGTCCGATTCACATCAGCCTTACCTCACATGGTATAATTATGATAACCAGAACAGCGATTATGGGGCATACTATAACCACCACGTTGCAAAGGATCATCGCGGGGTGTGCCCAACGGGCTGGCGTGTACCCGAGGTGTCAGATATAGAAACCCTCAGCATTATATTGGAAGGCTACGAAAAGGCTGGAGGTAAACTTAAAAGTACAACCCATCATTGGATGCCTCCCAATACAAATGCTACAGATATTGTGGAATTTTCTGCTTTACCTGGTGGATATGTTATTTATGAATCCTTTTTAAAAGAGAGTATTTCGGGACGATTTTGGCTTCTTTCAAAGCAGCATAATTATGCAGCCCGGGCTTTTTATGTCAATTATGATGATGAAATCCTTAGTATGGAAGAACGGTATGTAATTGATGGGCTAAACATACGCTGCATAAAAGAATAGAAAGATGGTGTTAGGAAAACAGACAAACCAATTACATACTACTCCTAGGCAGAACCCCACTTTATAGTTTTAAAACCAATCGATTTACCATAAATAACAAAAAGGATTGGCAAAAGCAGACGCTAAACAAACCTTAGCTCTTGCACATTCCTATATCCCATTAAAAACTCTCTAACGGGCAGTGCTTTTTTACCTGCTATTTGAATATGTAGTATATCAAGAGCACCCTCGCCACAGCATACGGTAAGATGAGTTTTTTCGTCGCTATAAACCGCCCCCACAGGCTGTGCACACTTTAGCTTTGATGGTTTGGCCATAAGTATTTTGGCCGTAAGTACATTGCCCTTCTCATCTGTTAGTTCCGTCCATGCCGAGGGGTATGGGCTCAACCCACGGATAAAATTGTGTAATTGATTTGCTGACCGCTGCCAGTCAATCCGGGTATTGTCTTTAAAAAGTTTAGGCGCAGGTTTTAGCTCAACTTCAATCAGAGCATCCTGCTCCATGGGGCTCACATTTCCTTTAAAAAGATTTTCTGCTGTTTCTACTACCAACTGAGCCCCCATCTCCATAAGCCTATCATGTAAATCACCGGCCGTATCATCAGGTGAAATGGGTTCTTCTCTTTGCATCAATATATTTCCCGTATCAATTTGATGCGAAACCAAAAATGTGGTGTTCCCGGTTACCTTTTCACCATTCATAACAGCCCAATTTATGGGAGCCGCACCCCTATACTGTGGCAACAATGATGCATGAAGATTAAATGTTCCCATTGGTGGCATATCCCAAAGCTCTTGAGGCATCATCCTAAAGGCTACCACAATAAACATGTGTGCCCCTAAACTCCTTAGGGAGTTTAAGAAATCAGGGTCTTTAAGATTTTTGGGCTGTAAAATAGGTAATCCTCTTTCCAGAGCAAACTGTTTAACTGCCGATTGGGCTATGCGTTGACCACGCCCGGCAGGTTTATCGGGAGTAGTAACAACGCCCACCACATTGGCTCCATTGTTCAGCAGCGCCTTAAGCGGAGCCACGGCAAAATGGGGCGTTCCTAAATAGACTATCCTCAGGTCATCTAAACTACCCATACAAACCGATTACTTGCTGTTTTCGTTTGGCTTCGACGATGAATCTGGAAGCATTACCAGCTTATGCCCCATCCTATCGCGTTTGGTTCGCATATAAAACTCATTCTCTTCGTGTGTAGGAACCTCCAAAGGGATATTCTCAACCACCTCAAGTCCATAGCCTTCAAGCCCTTTCAACTTTTTAGGGTTATTGGTAAGAAGCCTCATTTTACAAACCCCCAGCTCACGAATAATACTAGCCCCAACGCCATACTCTCGCTCATCGGGTTTAAAGCCCAGCTCAATATTAGCATCCACAGTATCATACCCTTCCTCTTGCAGCTTATAGGCATGAATCTTATTGAAAAGGCCAATCCCCCTACCCTCTTGGTTCATATAGACCAGCACACCCTTCCCCTCTTTCTCAATCATCTCCATGGCCAGCTGCAGCTGATAACCGCAATCGCACCGATGGGAATGGAAAATATCTCCGGTAACACACGAAGAGTGCACCCGCACTAATACCGGCTCATCAGGTTCCCATGTACCTTTAACCAGGGCTATATGCTCAATGTTTTGCACTTTTTGTCTAAATGCAATGGCCTCAAAGGTTCCAAAATCAGTGGGCAGTTTAACACGCTCGCCCATCTCTATCACGCTTTCAAAGCGTAACCTATAGGAGATTAAATCCTGAATGGAGATAATCTTCAGATCAAATCGCTTGGCGATTTCTAATAGCTGCGGAAGGCGTGCCATGGTTCCGTCCTCATTCATAATCTCCACCAGAGCACCCCCCGGTTTTAGCCCTGCCAATCGGGTTAGATCAACCACAGCCTCGGTGTGTCCTGCTCTGCGCAATACGCCTTTGTCGCGTGCCATAAGCGGGAAAATATGGCCCGGTCGGGCCAGCTCTTCAGAGCGAGTTTCGGGATTTACCAACGCTTTAATCGTTTTTGCCCTATCAGAAGCAGAGATACCCGTAGTGCATCCATACCCCATTAAATCTACCGAAACGGTGAAGGGTGTTTGGTGCAAAGCGGTATTGGCGGTAACCATAAGATCGAGATCCAGCTCACGACAACGCTCTTCTGTGATTGGAGCACAGATAAGCCCACGGCCATACTTGGCCATGAAGTTTACAATTTCCGGGGTGATATGCTCTGCCGCTGCTATAAAATCTCCCTCATTCTCTCGATCCTCATCATCAACAACGATAATAATTTTACCCTGTCTCAAATCTTCCAGAGCCTCATCAATAGTGTTGAGCTTACTGGTTTCGCTGGGTTGGTTGCCAAACATTGCTATTAACTCCTTTCAAATATTTAGTGAAGCCCACAAAAAGGGCTATGTTCATGCTTAAAAAATGGGTTACAAATCGGAATAATCTGAAATTTACACCTACACTTCGTAATAAAAAGTCAAACAACGGAACTAAAAGGACAAAGGCCATTGCTATGGCTATTAATTGGTACAGGAAAATATCCAATAAAAAGGGGATGGAAACGATGGCTAACAGGATAAAGAATGGTCCTAACCAGCGGATAGCCTTATGCGACAAAAATGCAAAAGCAACGGGTTTATAGATGGGCCAAAGCATACCCCTAAACTCTTTCAGGTTTTGGAAATTCCCGGTGGCAATGCGAACTTTTCGTCTAAACTCTTCGCCCATAAGATTTGAGACATCTTCATACACAACAGAGTCAAGATTATTTAAACACTTTCCTCCCTGCCTAAGCACTTGCATGCTAATAAAGAAATCATCAACCAGGGTATTAAAGCGTGGCTTTTTATACAGATCCTTTCTTATGGCAAAACAGCCACCAAAGGGTCCAATCATTGTTCCCCAAAGAACACCTTCCCTATGCTTAACCATTACCTCATGGCCAATGTAAAAACTCTCGGGCAAGGAAATGCCATCATGCTGAATTCGAGTATTTTTCATTCGGGTATCAACCAATCCCACCCTATCATCCTTAAAATAACGCACCAGCTCAAAAAGCGTGTTCTTTTCCAGCATCACATTGGCATCAGTAGATACAATAATTTCTCCCTTTGCCATATCCAGGAGTGTATTCATCGTGCCAATTTTCCCTTTACGCTCATGAAACCCAAAGAACTTCAGGTTGGGATAAATTGAAGTCAATTCCTGTAATTTCTTATTAGTAGAGTCGGTTGAACAATCGGAACCTACCAACACCTCCATTTTCTCTTGAGGATAGTTTGAATTAAAGATAGATTTAATCTTTTGCTCTATAACCACCTCCTCATTATAAACCGACATCATTACGGTTAAAAAGGGTAGCTCTTCAGTGGGGGAATACTCCTTATATTCTAATTTTTTACCTATGGCGAAAATTTTAAGAATAAAAGGGTATAACACATAGGAATGGAACATGGCAAACGCTGCTATCCAAAACAGAACCTGAAAAATAATTTGTGCCATGCTGCCTGCTTATTCTGATTTTTTAACTGCACAAAATTAGCAAAATAAGCTAATTAAATAAAGGATCTAGGCATTATGCGCTAATCGATAAAAATGGGCCAGCTTACCCGTTAAAACGGCATTATCAAGATTATGCTTAACAAATTGTTGGGCATTGTGTCCCAATTTTATAACCTGCTCTTTAGCTAAGCACAGCTCCACAATAGATTTGGCCATGGCGTAGGGCGTATCGGCAATAACCAAATGCTCTTCGCTGGTTACCGCTATGCCCTCGGCGCCAATGGAGGTGGAAACAATTGCTTTCCCGAGAGCCATTCCTTCAACAATTTTAATGCGCATACCGCTTCCGGAGAGGAGCGGCACCACCATAATGGCCTTAGAGTTCATAAATGCTGCAGCATCATCCACCTCACCAACAAAAATGGTGTTGGCATAGGTTTTAAGCCGCACTATCAGTTCGGGTGTAGCATTACGTCCGGCCACATAAAACTTAGCCTCCGGAACAGAGGTGAGAACGTGGGGCCAACAGCTCTCTAAAAACCAAAATATACCCTCACGATTAGGAATCCAATCTAAGCTCCCCAGGTGAAAGATGGATGGAAACTCGAAATTCTCGACCAAAGGGAGAGGTTGACTGATACGATATCCGGTGGGCGAGGTAAATGAGAGCCCCTTAAACCCCAGCTCCTTTAGCTTGGCCTCATCCCGTTCTGAAATTGGAATAAGCCAGTCAATCTGATTCAGCACGTTTAGCTCTGCACGTTTAACTCTTTGTGCTAGATGATTAAAATAGAAACGTTTAAACCCGTTCCTTTGAACAGCTGCATTGCGCTCCCAAATCTCATGCTCCACATTGTGAGCCCTCAGAGAAATTTTGCCTTGGTGTAGTGATCGGATCAGCTCCATGTATGGGTATAGGTAAAGCCCCTCAAGCTGGACAATGTCATAGGAGTTCTTGCTGAGCAAATCTTTTAGAGCTGCTACATACCGCTTGCTTATAAAGCGTTGAGCATTGTAGGCATGCTTAGAGAATAGCAGATTACAAAGCGCCTTAAAGGGTGACAACTTCGTATTAACAAACACAGTATAAACCTGCATCTGATCACGGATCAATTGCGGAAAATCCTTTGCCTCAGTAGGATGCTTTGGTGTTGACATGGCCAAAAGGGTTACCTCAAAACCCGATTCCGCCAGTCCGAGGGCCATATTTAATGTAGCAAAAGCGCCCCCGTCATTGGGTGGGTAGGGTGGTTTATTTGCCAAAACAAGTACCCTCATTTCCTCTTCTTTAGGTATGCTATCCACTTCTTGGGGTATTCAGGCAATTTCTTGAAAAATTGCAGATAAAAGTCCGAATTCATAACCACCGAGTCGGTGGTGGCTTTATAAGATAAGAAAATACCCAACGGGAGCAGGATGAATGATGAAACCCACATGCCCACATTGGGATCCCAGATAAGCTCTCGGGCAAACTTTTCGCCGGTAATGGATATGATGTAGTACACCACAAAAAAAAGCACAGAAACAACCACCGGCATACCTAACCCTCCCTTACGAATGATTGCGCCAAGGGGTGCGCCAATAAAAAAGAACACAAAACAGGCAAAGGACATGGCAAATTTTCGGTGCCACTCAATTTCGTGCCGAACCATATGCTTTGTTCTGCTATGGTACTCCGAGGCATGTGAAGAAATGGTATTCTTGGCTGATCGAGCCTGAACAAGGGCAGCATCTACAATATAGTGCTGTTGGGATGCGGGTAGAGTAGCCATTAACGAATCTGCATTCAAAATGTATGAAACCACTGCAGAGCTATCCCTTGTAGGAGCATAAGGGTTATGCGTAATCACATTCCGAATCAATCCTGCTTTTAGCGTAGCAAAACGAGCATCAATCTCATGTGCAAGTGAATCTTTGGTCGTACTAAGCTGATTTAGGTTTAGCGCATGGAAACTACTCTTAAACAGATCCTCATTGCTACGCTCAAAGGCGAATCCATCCAACTCTAGCATAACTACCTGTTCATCAAAACTATTACGACGAGATGGGAATTTCCTGTTTTGGGAGCGCCTAACCGCTCTGGATTCGAGCATCTCTTCGTATGAATACCCGCTATAAAGGGTAACCTTCATATACCGTTCATCCGCAGTAATATGCATATATCCCGAATCGGCCACCGTAACCACTAAATTACCCTCTTTAGAGCGATGGTCATAAATAATTATATCGCTCATCAGATTGGTTTGCGGATTTTTAGCGCCAATCTTCATGCTGTAGCCATCAATATCGTTATTAAACTCACCCACCCTTATGGACAGGTCTGGCCGCTGCTGCCTCACATCCCACATTAATGTGGACATTTTAAGGTTGGTATAGGGCAAAACATTATTGGAAAAGAAGAAAGCTGCTCCGGAGATAAGAATGGTAATAATGATTAACGGAAGCATAATTCGTGGTAGCGAGATGCCTGCCGACTTCATGGCCAGAAGCTCATTGTTTTCCCCAAGATTACCAAGGGTCATGAGCGAAGCCAACAGCGTTGAAAGTGGAAGTGCCATGGGAACCAAACCGGCCGATGCGTAAAGTAACAGTTCGGAGATAACAGACAACTCTAAACCTTTCCCCACCAGATCATCAATATACTTCCAAAGGAACTGCATTAGCAGAATGAACATGACGATAAAAAAGGTCATGAACAGTGGACCCAGGTAAGATTTAAGGATGAACCGATGTAGCCTTTTCATGAAAATAGTGTGTACTCCAAAGTTAAAATCCGCTCAAAAATAAGATGGAATAATCCTTAGGTGCCCCTTTACCAAGGCACTGAGCAAAAGTAGTAATTTTTTACCCTTTTGCCGCCAAACAGCCTATAGTTGTGTATAAGACTACACCCTAATGGTGAATATTAAGAAAATAATTGTGGAATGAATTGCATCATTGCTCTTCAACCCTCTCTATAACAAAGAGAAGAATTTCATCAAAGGATGATCTAACTTAAAGACCCAAAAGTCGCTTTAGCTCGCCAATCTGATAGTTCCAAAGCGATTCAGCATCTTCAGTATCCTCATCCAGCAGCTGCTCGGTAACATGCAGAGCCAAACCGCCCGTGAGCTCATCAGGAGAAATCCTAAATTCAAAGAATGACTCGGTCCCTTCAACCATATCATCGAGCCACTTAAAACGGACACACTTATTGTCCTGCTTTTTGGTCAGCTCTGCTTGGCTCTCTGAGCCATCCCAAATAAAGGTAAACACATTACCCTCTAAACGGACATCATCGGCAAACCATTCCGATAACCCTGATGGGGTACTTAACCGATTGAATAGGATGCTTGGGGAGGTATTAAAAGTGAACTCTAGATCAACCCTATTATTGGATTTTATCGTTTCCATATAATTTGTTTTCAAAGAATTATCTACATCAAATCATCTTCATGGCAATATAGCTTAATTTCTGTATATACAGTTCAAAATGTTGTTTTAAGTTATTAACACAGACCAATCCGAACTGTTAATATTATCAGCTCCTGGGCAATGGTCTATTTTTCCATACCTATTTCAGGAACGAATACTTGCTAGTTCAAAAATATTGTATACTTTTGCATCGCAAATTTACAAATGCAATACCGTTCCTATAACCTTATGGCGAGGTAGCTCAGCTGGTTAGAGCGCGTGATTCATAATCACGAGGTCGGCGGTTCAAGCCCGCCTCTCGCTACAGAAGCCCACTGATTATCAGTGGGCTTTTTTGTTTTCTAACATTTGATATGAAAGGAATTTGCGGGTGAATGTACCCTTTAGATAGTTTCTTAGAGAAAACTGTTTCAATCCATTTTCCTCTTTGCAGCGCAAGTTTCTGTTTAGTTTCAAGGATTGGGTACTGCGTGCGCCTCCTTTTGGGCTTTCACCCATGCCCCGAGCTGCAGTTCGAGGCTAATGTATAAATGGACAACAACAATTCTAGATGTTTGCTACTATACGTACTCCACAGATTTCTCCAAGTAATTCACAGCATATGCTAAAACCATTCTATTCATCCAACATATCCATCTCTACATTTCCCAAAGCCCTATCTAACACATTTTTTGGGATTGTTTTAGTTGCATTGGCTCCCAAGATTTTGATTCGCTCAATACGCCCTACAATGGTATCACCTCGTTTATTGGACTCCACAAGCTTGTTCATAGCTCCTGAATAGGTACTTTTTGCTTCGTCTAATTTCTTTCCCACACCTATTAAATCCTCAATAAAACCCACAAACTTATCGTACAACTTACCGCTTTCCTGGGCTATCTCAAACACATTCTGTTTTTGGTATTCCTGTTTCCACATGTATGAGATGGTTTTTAGTGTTGCCAACAATGTGGATGTGGAAACTAGCACGATATTCTTCTCCAACGCTTTTTCAAAAAGCGTTATATCCTCCTTCACGGCAATCATCATGGCCGGTTCGATGGGAATAAACATGAGAACGTAGTCGGGCTGATTGATTCCGTAGAGAGTTTGATAGTTTTTTGACGATAAATCGTTAATATGCCTGCTTAAACTGTCAACATGTTGTTTTAAAAACCGCCCTTTTTCAATTTCATCCTCCGTATTGTAATACTGCTCATACGCGGTTAACGAAACCTTAGAATCCACTATAATATGCTTTTGCTCAGGAAGGTTAATCACATAGTCGGGTCTAAAGTTTTTACCATGTTCATCTTTTAAATTCATTTGTGGAACAAAATGGACATCCTTAGTTAACCCACCCTTTTCGAGGATTAATTCAAGCTGCAATTCACCCCAATCGCCTTGGGTTTTACTATCGCCTTTAAGCGCTTTAGCCAGCCTATCGGCATCCTCGCTCACCTGCTGATTAAGTTCCACGATTCTTTTAAGCTCTTCCTTTAATGTGGTTCTCTCCCTAAGCTCCTCCTTAAAATTCTCGTCAATCTTCTTTTCAAATTCTTGTATTTTATCTTTTAGGGGATTTAAAAGGTTACCCACCTTCTCTTCGTTCAACTCGATAAATTTCTTACTCTTCTGCTCCAAAAGCTCATTGGCCAAATTCTGAAACTCCATCCTAAAATTTTTCTGGATATCCTCTATTTCCTCCTGGTGCTTTTCTATTCGTTGGGTTAAATGGGCATTATCCTGCTTAATCCTTGCGTTCTCGCTACTCAGCTCAATCAGTTCTTTAACCTTACCAACCAGCTCTTCTTTTGTTTCCAAATAGATACTTTTAAGAATATAGCTTGCATCCAATTCCTGAACAGAAATTCCCTGTTTGCTTATAAACTTAAACTTTGCAATAAACCACACCGAAATCGCACCAACGGCTATCCCTAAAACCACATATAATATACCCATAACCTACCTATTTTGAATTAATACAATGCTAAAAACGCTTTGTCAATTCATCAAAATTAACAATTAATGTGTAGCAGCAAAAGCTAAATATCAACTCTTAAAAATAAAATAAACAGCCAATACCAAAAAGATGAAGCCAATGATATAGTTGGTTTTAAATGGCTCACCTTTAAAAAAGATTAGGGTAAAAATCACAAAAACGGTTAGAGCAATTACCTCCTGAATCACCTTGAGCTGCCATAGGTTAAAAGGGCCACCATGCTCATGAAACCCTATACGATTGGCCGGGACTTGCAGCGAATACTCAAAAAAGGCAATCCCCCAGCTAATCAAAATAATGGCAAATAGCCCCAGATTGCTAAACCAGTGCATATTTTTAAACTTAAGGTGCCCATACCAGGCAAAGGTCATAAAGGCATTGGAAAGAACTAACAAGAGGATTGTCCAAACAGCTTTTTTCATACAATTATTAAGAATAATTCGCTTTAGCTAACGCACCATAAACACATGGTAATCCAAATTCCGGATATTAGGCTTAAGGCTGTAAATCCACGAGAAGATATCCTCAGGTGTGGTTAACCATTCATAGTAGTCGGAGTCCTCTACCCGAACAGCCTTATAGTTCATGTAGGATATGGGTTCCGTTGTAAAAACAAAAACCATGCGGGTAACGTCTGGTTCGGAGCCCTCTTTAAATAGCGGGTAGGTGGTATAACCCAAAGGGAATCCCATGGTTTCATTGGCACGGATAGGCCTAGGTTTATCAAAATGGTTAGGGTAAAGCACCGAAGTGTAACCATCGGCTATGCCGAAAATATGCAGGTAACAATCTTTTGTGCTAAAGATTGAAAAGGCCAACTCCTCGCCCTCCTCATACACTCCCTTAATGCCCTCAACGCGAACACTAAAAGTTAAATCGGGTTCGGTATCGTACAGAATCACCTTGGCATTAATAGTCAGTTCCACCACAAAGAGATTGGTTATAGGATCTACCTTTCGCTCTTGGCTCATAATTTCGTAGGACTGCACAGCTCCCTGCAAATCGGTTTGAATATCGGAACTAAAGAATTCTGAAAAATCGTAGTTCACCTCACTGCGGTACAGCGTTTCGTATGATCTGAGGTTCTCCTTTACCCCTGCCCTACGCAGCGCTTCCACTTTGGCCATATTCAATGCATCGCGACTAGCCTCTTCATAGCTTATCCTGCCCACTATTTCACCTGTACCCTTGGCTCCTTTCACTTCAATAATCTCTTGCGCTGATAAGGTATGGCTTAAGAAAATCAAGGCTATTAAGGAGATGGTAAATAGACAAAGTATCCTTTTCATAGCTATCACTTTTTTGACAATTAATAAAAATAAGAAAAAAAGGGATGTTACAAGCTATTTAATTATCAGCAATCGTTTCGATACTGAATGGCTATTAAGGGTTGCCCGGCAAATATAGATTCCGGCCGACGGGTTGCCCAACTGAATGGTTTGCACCTCTCCCTGTGAATAACCTTCAACCCTAACGCTCTTTATTAGTTCTCCGGCAATACCGTAAATCTCCATTCGATGGCTCTCTCCAACCTCACCTTCAAGCGTATAGCTTAGCATATTCGAAGCAGGATTCTGTAAAATTTTAAAGTCAAAAGTAAACTTTTCAATAACTGTTACAGCATCAATGGGGCCACGACGCTCCACCCTAACATCATCAATGTACCAGGAGTACCAAAAGTTATCATACATCGTATTAAAGGCATGCCACGCTATATAGATGGTTTGCCCTTCATAATTATCAAGGGGCAGCACCACCTTTTCATCATACTTGTTAATTCCGGTAGGCTGATCGGAAGCATCCCATATAACACTCCAGTTAATACCGTTAGTGGAAATGGCTACTTGGAAATAGTCATACCAAATACTACCGTACTGCGCAAAGGTTTCAAATGTCAAATCAGCGGGCTCAGAGATGGTTATTGGAGGGGTAATCAACCACTCATCCTGATAGTTGCCCTGAAAGTCCCAGCCTACATAGGCCTGTTTTTGACCGTGTTTGGGAGATACGATAAACTCATTCTCATCGCTGTCTTCATAGATGTCAGTACCAACCTGTCTCCAGATAAACCAGGTTAGCGGTGCGCTGATTACGTTCCACCCCTCGGGTGGAAATTCGTTTTCAAAGCTCTCCTCGAAAAGGGGTTGTATTCCTGCCCAATGCACGTCAAAGGTCTCCGATGTGGCACTATTTCCGTAAAAATCGGTCATAATAAACCGAACGGTTCCATTGGTATTATCAGGTTGCGACGGAATGGTTCCCTCAAAGGTAAAATCTCCTCGTTTTCCCGTAACATGGGTTAACTCAAAGGTTTTATCGCCATTTCCAACATCGTAGATACCCTGAACAGTGGGGATACCCGGTGACTCATCACGAACAACGACCTTAAGGGTTAGCGGTAAATTTGCATACTGCGTGGTATTGTATATGGCAATAAGCTGAGGAGGATCCTCATCGGCAGCATTCTTCACCACCTTCACATCATCAAGGTACATATTCCAACCGTAATCGCTTACCGCTTTAAAAACAATATACTTCACGGCATCACCGGGAGAGAAAAGGAAACTATACTCAAACCACCCATTGGAGGTTTCAACAGGGTCGAAATTGATTGCCCTGTGCACCTCACCCAAAAGCTGTGCATCCAACAGTTCCATATCATCCGAAAGGAAAACCTGAATCTTGTCCTCACGATTATCAATATTATTGGTACGGTAAACCCAAAAACGAACAATATACTCCATATTCTCAAACTGTAAAGGTGGAGAGTGCAAAAGGGCTGAGTTTCCCGATTGGGAAGAGAAGGAGCGGTATTGTATCATCCCTTGAGAATTGTCGTGTGGTATACAGGCTGGGTACTCTCCCTCTGATACCAGCTGAAACGCATAATTTCCCTGTATAATTTGCGTATTCCAACCCGGTGAGAACGATTCCAACACCTCAAAACCTTCATAAAAAGGATAGGCAGTAATGGGAGCCACTGCCGTGGTTGTTATGGTTAACCCCTCGTAGAGATAAGCATTCTGCGAGGTTACCCCTATGAGAGTTGATTGGATTTGCCCATACGTTACCCCTTGGTCGGGAACATACTGCCGAATATGGATAATGGCCGTTTCGAGAGAATTAATGGCCACCTGCCCAATGGTATTGGACAACGATTCGTTGTAAAACTCCACATCCCAATCGGAGGTATAGTTCAAATCGTAAATATCATTATTCAAACCGGTATTGGTAATGGCAACCGTATAATCGTAGTAGCTACCCCAGTAAGCAACGGTATCCGAATTAAGCCTTTCCAGCGTAAAGCTATAGGGCTCTATCTTTCGTAGCATAATATCATCAATACACAAATACCACGGCTGGCTGGTCGAAACCCCATGAATACCCAGGTAGAACACGCCCGTTGCATTGGCAATAAAAACCTCCTGAAGTTGTTCGTAATCCGTGTTGTTAACAGCCGTTAAGGGCTGTATGCTATTAGTCATATTCACCTCAAACGTATCAACACCCCACTTCACCTCATACTGAAATCCGGCAATTCCGTCGGTTTTATACCACATAGAAAACGCATAGGTCTTACCCTCTTCCAAGGCTATCTCTTTGAATATCCAGCTATTGCTGCTCCAAGGCAGATAAGCATACCAATCTCCTGTATGGGGCGATCGATTTCTGGATTGCTCACCATAGCCGGCATACCACTTGGGCGTTGCTCCGGTAAACCAACCGGTAAGCAGCTCGTTATTAACATTTCCCTCTTCAAATGTTTCATGTAAAATAACCTGGGAGAATGCCTG
>CAZKPD010000013.1:28388-32447 GCA_964554585.1 uncultured Rikenellaceae bacterium | reverse complement strand
GGAACCAAACTACGCTTTTGTGGTACCGGTTGGCAAGATTATGCCCTACGATGTTTTTATTCCCAAGGGGGCAATGGGCAAAGCAAAAGATGGGCAAAAGGTAATTGTTCGCATCACAGATTGGCCGCTGCATACCAAAAGCCCGGTGGGCGAAGTGGTTGAAGTGCTGGGCGACCCGGGTGTGCATGAGGTAGAAATGCACGCAATTCTCGCCGAGTTTGATCTGCCCTACGGATTTCCTAAAGAGCTGGATGCCTATGCCGCAAAAATCTCCGATAAAATAGCTCCCAAGGATATTGAACAGCGTCGCGACTTTAGGGATGTACTTACCATCACCATCGATCCGGTGGATGCAAAGGATTTTGACGATGCTCTATCGCTTAAGCAAATTGATGACGATACCTTTGAGGTGGGTGTTCATATTGCTGATGTAACCCACTACGTTAGGCCCGGATCACCCATTGACATTGAAGCGCAGGATAGAGCCACATCGGTTTATCTGGTGGACAGATGCGTACCCATGCTGCCCGAAAGGCTCTCAAATTATATCTGCTCGCTTCGCCCCAACGAAGAGAAGCTTTGCTTCTCGGCAGTTTTTCGGATAGATAGGCAGGGAGAGGTGCTTGACGAATGGTTTGGGCGAACGGTTATTCTCTCCGATCGAAGATTTGCCTACGAAGAGGTACAAAAGATTATCGAATCGGGTGAAGGAGATTTTTCTAACGAGATATTGGCACTTAACGGTATAGCCCAAAAGCTTAGGACTAAGCGTAAAAAAGCCGGAGCCATCGACTTTGATCGGTTAGAGGTGAAATTTGAGTTGGATGAGGCAGGCAAACCTTTGGGCGTTTACTTTACAGAGCATAAGGAGTCGAACCAGCTCATTGAAGAGCTGATGTTGTTGGCCAATCGAAGGGTGGCGGAGTTTGTTGGCAAAGCCAAAGAGGGTCAAAAGGCAAAGCCATTTGTGTATCGGATTCACGATAAGCCCAATGCCGAGAAGTTTGAGTCGTTCCGGAAGTTTATTACACGTTTTGGCTATCAGCTTGAGGGGGTTACCGAGAAACAGATTAGCAAAGCGCTCAATCGGGTGCTGGCCGAAGCCAAAGGGAAAAAGGAGCAGAATCTGATTGAAACGCTGGCACTTCGTGCCATGGCCAAAGCGCGCTACTCTTCAAAAAACATTGGTCACTACGGGTTGGCCTTTCCCTACTATACCCACTTTACCTCTCCCATTAGGCGCTACCCCGATATGATGGTTCACAGGCTTTTGGCCCATTATCTCGATGGCGGAAAACCCGGCAACCAAGAGGAGCTAGAGCATCTTTGTGTCCACTCCACCGAAATGGAAATCCGTGCCACTGATGCCGAAAGAGCGTCAATTAAATACAAGCAGGTGGAGTTTATGGCCGATAAGGTTGGACAGCATTTTAAAGGGGTAATAACCGGGGTGGCAAGTTATGGTCTGTTTGTGGAGCTTATGGAATCCAAGTGCGAGGGACTGCTCCCCGTAAGGGAGCTTACGGACGATTACTATGATTTTGATGAGGATTCCTATTGCCTAATCGGCCGTCAATCGGATAAGAAATTCCAATTGGGTGATGAGATCGAAGTAGAGGTGTGGCGTGCCAACCTAGTTAAAAAGCAGCTAGATTTCCGACTTGCCGAACAGCTGGATATGGAACCCATGAACAGCATTCCTACTAAAAAACCTAAAAAGAATCCTGGGGGGAACGCAAAAGGAATCTCAAAAGGGAGCCCAAAGGGAAATACTAAAGCCAGGAAATCAAAAGGGCGGTAATAAAAATCGCACTGGCTAAGATTAATTACGTTCTTTCTCCAATTTAGTGATGGTTAATCCAAATTTTACAACCACCTAAAAAGGACGATAAAAGCTTTTTCGTTTAAGAATTGTTATAACCAATTGATTGTTCTTCCTAACAAAAATCTTAAAAACTGACCCTATGCACTCATGGAAAAATTCTGTTTTCAGGATACTGCTGTTTTTTCTTTTAAGTCTTTCTTTTTACACTGCTTCTGCACAGGGCAGGTATACCATTAGTGGTTTTGTGTATGAACAGGGCACCCGTGAAACCATGCTGGCGGTTAACGTCTATGCGGCAGGAACAACCATAGGGACCGTTACTAATAATTACGGGTTTTACTCATTAACCCTGCCTCAGGGGGAATGGGAAATTACTTTCTCATTTGTTGGGTACCAAACCAAAAGCTTTAAGGTTACGCTTGATCAGCGTATTGAGCTAAACGTGGAGTTGGAGTCTAGCCTAGAGCTTGCCGAAGTTGAGGTTTACGGGCATCAGTCTAATGTGTCAAGCCGTAGCGCCCAAACCAGCGTGGTAGAGTTACCCATTCAGCAAATCAAAAACATCCCTGCCCTTTTGGGCGAAAAGGATGCGCTTAAGGTTGTTCAGCTTATGCCCGGGGTACAGAAAGGTGCCGAAGGTTCCAGCGGTTTTTATGTGAGGGGTGGAGGACCCGATCAAAACCTTATAATCCTTGATGATGCTCCGGTTTACAATGCGCACCATCTGTTTGGCTTCTTTTCTCTTTTTAATGGCGATGCCATAAAGAACATTGAGCTGACCAAAGGAGGCTTCCCTGCCCGGTATGGGGGAAGGCTCTCATCGGTGCTGGATATTACCATGAAGGATGGGAACAAGCAGAAGTTCTCCGGCGATGCCGGAATTGGACTTATCTCCTCGCGCCTTCTGTTAGAGGGGCCAATTGTAAAAGATAAATCCTCTTTTTTGGTTACCGGCCGACGAACCTATCTGGATTTGCTGCTACAACCTTTTTTACCAGAAGACGTGAGCGGAGGAGCCTTTTTTTACGATTTAAACGCGAAGGTAAATTTAGAGATTAACCCTAAAAACAGGATCTACCTGAGCAGCTACATGGGAAGAGATAAGTTCTACGGAGGAGAGGATGAATCGGGGCATTCCTATAGTGCCGGACTTTTCTGGGATAATGCCATTGCAACAGTTCGCTGGAACCGGGTAATTAATCATCAGCTTTTTTCAAACCTATCTTTAATCTTTAGCAATTATCGGCTTAAAATTTATATGAAGGAGAAGTACTTCAGTGACAAGATGGAGCTGAGCTACCGTTCGGGCATTCGGGATTATGGGGTTAAGTACGACTTCTCGTGGCTTCCGCTGCCCGCCCATACCGTTAGGTTTGGGATAAGCTCCATGTGGCATGAGTTTACGCCTAGTGCTGTTGTGTATAGAGATGACTTTTTTAACGATTTTGAACAGAATATTCAATCCATCTACTCTCTAGAAACGGGGTTATATGCTGAGGATGAGATTAAAATTTACGATAAGGGTGTTGTGAATTTGGGCGCAAGGCTGATTAGCTATAATCTTTTCGATGGGGGTAGCCTTAAGCTGGAACCTAGGGTATCGGGTAGTGCCTACCTCACCCAAGATTTGTCGGCTAAGGCTTCGTATGCCCAGATGAACCAGCATATCCATCTGCTGAGCAGCACAGGGGTCGGCCTGCCAACAGACCTTTGGGTGCCTGCAACCAAAAAAATCCCTGCTCAAGAGAGCTGGCAGGTGGCTACGGGGTTGGTAAAGGATATTACAAAATACTCTACCACTGTTTCCATTGAGGGATATTACAAAAAATCGGATAACGTGATTGCTTATCGTGATGGAGCTAGCTTTTTGTTGCTCGACGACCCCTTGGGAGCCGACGAGATCAGCTGGGAAGATAACGTTACTAGTGGACAGGGTTGGTCATATGGGCTTGAGTTTTTAGTTCACCGAAGAACAGGAAAGCTTTCGGGTTGGGTGGGCTACACCCTCTCGTGGACCCAGTTACAGTTTGATGAGCTAAACAAGGGAGAAAAATTCTATGCCCGATACGATAGGAGGCATGATATTTCTGTGGTGGGGATATATGAGTATACGCCGGGTATAACCCTCTCGGCCACATGGGTCTATGGTACTGGAAATGCAATAAACCTTCCGGTGGGTACCTATAACACCTCACCGCATTATCCCGGTCAGCCGTTAATCCCTATGTATTTAT